>NZ_CP039637.1:600000-872500 GCF_004923295.1 Azospirillum sp. TSH100 | reverse complement strand
CGATCCGACAGCTTCCACCGGAGCGGAGAGTGCGTTTCCTGCATGTTGGCCGGCCCATCGATCCGTCCACCGGGGAGTCCCTCCCGCAGCTGGCCGCCGGATTGGACCTGTCTGACCAGGCCCGCTTTGTCGGCCAGTCCGACGAGGTGCCCCGGTATCTCCATGCCGCCGACATTCATATGATGCCGTCGATGCGGGAGGGATTCGGCATGGCGGCGGTGGAAGCCATGGCGAGCGGTCTGCCGCAGATCCTGGCCGATGTTCCCGGTCTGGCCGACTTCAAGGGAATCGCTCCCGGCGTGGTCCACGCGTCGCCGACCGTGAATGGGTTGGCTGCAGCGCTTGCGGCGATGTCGGCGATTTCCGACGCCGAACGCCGACAGGCAGGCTTGGCAATCGCCGTGGCGGCACGCAGCCGGTTTTCGACCGCTACCGGAGTGGCGCGATATGTCCAGCTTTACGGATCTTCAAATTCGTGTTGAACCGAATTACGGATTTGGCGCATATTTCATGTTTATGGCAGTACATTAGCATAGAGAAATTTGACTTCATTCCACCTGTGCCTTTCCTCTTTCTTGCTGCTTAATATTATTGTATGTGGTGCCATAGTCACAATGCCTGACTGCCTGCCGGGACCTTCCGAATGCATGCTGAGTCTGTTCTGATGAAATTTCGACACATGCTGCTTGCTTTGGTTGTGCTTGGTTCGATGTCGGAAGAAGACCCGGGGAAATGACGTCGGTGTCAAAGCATCGGCCTGCTTCCGGATTGCCGCCGCCAAACGGTTCGAGGTCTTGTAATCGCTCATGCTTGAGCGGCTTGGTCTGTTTCATTGACTGGAGCGAAGCGCAATCATGGTCGCCGTTCCGTTGACCAGTGTGTCCGAACGCCGGCGGGGAACCGGATGGGCGCCATTGGTTCTGGCCCTGGCTGACCTCTTGCTTCTCGAAGCGGTGGTGGCCTTCGGCGTCGTCGTACGATCTCTTCTCAGCGTCTGGTTGCCCATCGGCATCGGGCCGGAGGTGTATTCGGGCGCGATGGTTGCGGTAGGCTGCATCCTCGCCGGATACTGGCTGGCGGGCCTCTATCCAGGCTATGGACTGACCGGGGTGGAGCGGCTGCGCCTGAGGACCATCGTCACGGCCATTGGTTTTGGAAGCCTGATTCTGTTCGACTACATCGCCCAGAACGGACAATGGTCGCGCGGCATCCTCCTGATCGCGGCAGCGACCTGCTTGATTGCCGGGCCGATCGCCGATGCGCTGACGCGCGGTGTGCTGGTGCGCCGTGGCATGTGGGGGGCGCCCGCGGCGGTGTTCGGCCCGCCGGAGCATCGCCGCCGTGTCATCGACCGATTGACCGAACAGCCGGGCATCGGCTGGATACCCGTGTACGAGGCCGATGATCCGGTTCCGGTGAAGGGCGCCTCCTTCGCGGTTTTCGCCGTTCCCTCCATCGAATCCCTGAATGTCGAGACGATCGACCATCTCCCATATCGCGGCATGATCCTGGTGCTGTCCGGTGTCGAGGAGTGGCAGAATCTCTGGGTTTCCGCACGCGACGTCGGTGCGTGGCTGGGACTGGAGATGCGGCGCAACCTGCTGGTCGGGCTGAACATGGCGATCAAGCGCGGCGTCGACCTGGCGTTGGTTCTGACGGTTGGGGTGTGGGCGGTGCCGATCATCGCCGTTTTCGCCCTGCTGGTCAGGATCGTCTCGCCGGGCCCGGCCTTTTTCCTGCAATGGCGGGAAGGGCAGGGTGGCCGGCTCTTCCGCATCATCAAACTGCGCACCATGCGCGTCGGTGCCGATACGGATCCGTCGCTGTCGCCTTCGTCGTCGTCGTCGTCGTCGTCGGACGTGCGGGAGCAGACCGTCACCCATCGGCCGCGCGGGATGAAGCGTCCCAACGATCCGCGCATCATTCCCGGCCTGGGGCATTTCATGCGACGGTTCAGCATCGATGAGCTTCCGCAGCTGCTGAACGTCCTGCGCGGGGACATGAGCCTGGTGGGACCACGGCCCTTGCCGGCCTACCATATCGCTGCGCTCGATCCGGCGTCGTGCCGTCTCCGCCGCATGGTCCGTCCCGGTCTGAGCGGCCTTTGGCAGGTGTCCGGGCGGAGCCTCAGCACTTTGGCCGAACAGCAGGCGCTCGATTCCTACTATGTCCGAAATTGGTCGATCTGGCTCGATTTCCATATTCTGGCCCGCAGCGTGGCCATCGTGCTGACAGGGCGGGGTGCATGGTGATCGACCGGACCATCTGTCCAAGGAATGCTGAACTGGGAATGCCGACACCATGACTTCTGCCGATCATCTCGCATCTCGGCATCACGACGACCCGGCGCGGCACGCCCTGGGACTGATGGGTGAACTGGACTTCAAGCAAACGCTGATAACCCTGTGGCGGCGGCGCTACTACATTCTGCTTCTGACGGTGATTGCCGGAAGCGTCGCCTGGCTTCTCGTTTCCCGCATCCAGCCGGTCTACATGGCGACCGCGGAGGTGATGATCGACAGCCGGCGGACGCGAATCCTCGACATCAAGGAGATCCTGTCCCAGCTCTCCCCTCAACTGGTCACGGTCACCAGCGAGGTGGAGGTTCTCCAGTCACGCACGCTCGCCACGCGGGTGGCCGATGCCCTCAACCTCTACGACGATCCTGAATTCAACACGGCTCTCCGGCCGAAGCAGCCGTCGCTGTTCGATTTCGCTTCGCTGCGGGAGGGCGTCGATCAACTGCGGGAAATGCTGTCGCTGGAGGCACCGGCTCCGGTGGAGCCGACGCCGGCCGAAGCCGAAGCGCTCAAGCGCGACGATGTGATCGAAAGGTTGCGCAGCGGATTGGGGGTCTCCGCCATTCCGCAGTCGATGGTCATCCGCATCTCCTACCGGTCGAACAATCCGGCCACGGCGACCCGCATCGCCAACGCCTTCGCCGAGCACTACATCACCGAGCAGCTCGAGGCCAAATTCCAGGCGGTCCGTTATGCCACCGGCTGGCTCAACGAACGGCTGGACGGATTGCGCCGGGACCTTGCCAAAAGCGAACAGGCGATCAGCACCTATCGCTCCACCCACAATCTTCTGGAAAGCAGCGGGGTCCCCGCCACTCAACAGAAGCTGACCGAGCTGAATTCGCGTTTGGTGGAGACCCAGACCAAAAGGGCCGAGGTGACGGCCAGGATCGCGCGGCTGGAGGCGACAGGCCGTGCTGGGCGGGGGGCGGGGGCCGACGACCTGCTCGACTCCTCCTTCCTCTCCCGGCTGAGGGAACAGGAGGCGACGCTTGCGGGGCAAGCCTCGGACCTTGCGTCGCGCTATGGCACGCGCCATCCCCAGATCGCCAAGATCAATGCCGAGTTGGGGGAGATCCGCAGCAAGATCTCCACCGAGATCGGCCGGCTGATCCAGGGGCAGCGCAGCGAATTGGCCGTTCTCCAGGACCGCGAACGGTCGATGACCCGCGAGATCCGGGAGATCGAGACGCTGTCCCTGAGCCAGAACAAGGCGGAAATCGGTCTGCGTGAACTGGAGCGGGAGGCCCAGGCCAACCGCATCCTCTATGAAACCTTCCTCAGCCGCTTCAAGGAAACCGATCAGCAGGAGACGATTCAGCAGCCGGATGCCCGCATCATCTCCTTTTCCGAGCGTCCCCGGTCTCCCACCTCGCCCAAGAAATTCATGCTGATCATGGCGGCCACATTGGCTGGAATGATGTCGGCCATCGTTCTGGTGCTGCTGGTCGAGAAGTTCGACAACACCATCCGGACGAAGGACCAGCTGGAGCAGCTGACCGGCCTGCCGGCGCTCGGACTCGTGCCGCAGATCAACGTGCCGGGCGGCAATGTCGCCGCCTACATCGTGGAACGCCCGGCCTCCTCCTATGCCGAAGCGTTCCGCATCGCCTGGTTCGCCATCCGCCATCCGCCGGACCGTCCCGAACCGAAGACCCTGGTCATCACCTCGACGGTACCCGATGAAGGCAAAAGCCTGACGTCGCTGTCGATCGGACGAACCGCCGCAATGCTGGGCCTGAAGGTGCTGCTGGTCGATGCCGATATGCGTCGTGCGTCGATCAGCGCCAAGGTGGGGAAGACGTCTGATCTGACGCTGGCCGAGGTGCTGACCGAGGGTGTCGATTTCCGCAGCGCGGTGATGCGCGATCCCTTGACCGATCTCGACATCCTGGCGGCAAAGCCCGGCGGCTGGAAGCCGGTGGACATGCTGGCCATGACCGACGCGGTGCACCGGACCATGCAGGCGATGCGCGAGGCCTATGATCTGGTCGTCTTCGATTGCCCGCCGGTCCTGTCGGTCGCCGATGTCCAGATCCTGGCGCGCCATGCCGACGCCACCCTGTTCTGCCTGCGCTGGAACACCACGCCGCGGGAAAGCGTGCTTGCCGGGATCCGCATGCTGAAGGATGCAAAGGCGAAGTTCGCCGGGGTGCTTCTGACCCGCGTCAATGTCCGAAAGCATGCCAGCTACGGCTACCGCGACATGGGATATTACTATGGCAAGCACCGCAACTATTACACCAACTAGGGCGGTGATGGGCTTGAGGGAACCGCATCCGACCCCGGTTCCCAAAGCCGCCATCGCGGTGTCCGTGTTGTGCGGACTGCTTGTTCTGCTCCTTTCCGCCGGACGGCTGAACGCGGAATGGCTGCTGTTGCGCAGCACCACGCGCACCGTGCAAAGCTCGCCGGCCGGTTTCGCCGATGGTCTGAGCCGCGAGGCGGCCCGGTCTGGTGTGGCGCGGGCGGCGGCGGCGGCGGCGGCACTGCGGCTCGCCGGGCTTCAAGGTGCCGCCAGCCCGGCGGAGCGGGAGGAACTGCTCGGTGCCGCCGTGGCCGACCTGCACCGGACGCTCCTGGGGGCGCCTCTGGCCGCGGCGACCTGGGAACGGCTGGCCTTTGCCGAGCAACTCCGCCACCGCCCGCTGGACGCCGCCCGCGCTTGGCGCATGGCTGTCGTTGCGGGAGCCTTCGATCCTTCGGCGATGCCGAGACGCTTGCAGAGCGGCTTCGCACTGTGGCCCTTCATGGACGCGGACGGTCGTGACGCCATGGATTTGCAGGTGCGCAGCTTTTTCGCCTGGGGACCGGGAAGCGTGACGGAACTGGCGGTCCGTTTCGGCGGTGCTGAGATCGTGCGTCACGGGCTGGCGGCGGATCCGGCGGCGGCGGCGGACTTCGAGCGGCGCCTTCGCGCCTTCGCGCAGTGAACGGGAGATGACCGCAACCGATGGACGGTGAGTTTTTCCAGCAGTTTCCCGGCATCCTGCCGGGGCTTGCCGCCGTCCTCGGCTTTCCGGCGATGGCGGTATTGGCGACCGTCTTCTGGGAAGTCGGGGTCGTCGCCGTGCTCGCCATGAGCCTGTTGGAGACGCAGCTTGGCATCGACATCGGCTTTCAGATCATGGGCTATACGGTGTCGTCGTTCGATCTCGTCGCGATGGGGTTGCTGATCGCCGCCTTCTTCAGAATCCTCCTGGCGGGACGGCTGACCGGCACACAGGGTCTATGGCTGATCATTCTGGGATACGAGGGTCTGTGTTTCGTCAGTGGCGTGAACAGCTTCGGACTGCAGCCGGCGGTAAGTTTCTATCGTCAGCATTTGTACGTGGCCGCGGCCTTGTCCTACAGCCTGACCATCCCCTGGACGGTCGAGAGGTTGGAGCGGCTGGTGCAAATCTGGCTGATCGCGGCGACGACCCTGGCGGTTCTTGCCGCCGGTGAGTGGCTTCTGGGCGGAGTCATTCCGCGCGGCGCCGACTGGACCCTGGGAGCGACCTACGCATTCGATCAGGTGCGGGTGCTGCCGGCCGCCTCGGCGCTGATCCTGGCTCAGGCGGGGCTGGCCGGACTGGCGGTCTGGTCACAGATCCGTGCCACCCTGGCGGCGCGGACGCTGTCGATCCTTCTGCTGTTGGTATCCCTCAGCCTGTTTCACAGGAGCGTCTGGGTGGTGGCGCTCGTCGGTCTCGGCACGCTGCTGGCGTCGAGCCGTCGATGGCTGATCCGGCTGGCGCCGTTCCTGTTGCTGGGGTGTATTGGCCTGCTCCTGCTTTGGATGCTGTACCAGGGCATGGGGGACAGCCTTCTGACGCTCGCGGTCCAGTCGGCGTTCGAGGAACCCTTCTCCCAGGAGAGCAGCCTTGGCTGGCGCATCACCGGCTGGACGCTGCTGCTGGAGCGCGTCTATTCCAGCGGCTGGCCCACGATCCTGTTCGGGGCGGGATACGGCGCCGGATACGACCGCCAGATCGGATGGACCATCGTGTCCCAGTCGCCGCACAATTTCTATATCGCGGCCCTTCTGGATACCGGCCTGATCGGCGTCGGCTTGTGGGTCTACGGCTTCATCCGGATCGCCGCCGGCCTGCTGCGGCGGCTTCCAGCCATGCTCGACCGCTGGCGGCCCTGCCTCGTTTCGCTGCTGACGACCATCGTCGTCTATGATCTTCCCTACAACCACCTGTCGGAACAGGGCGTCTTGCTGGGCGCGCTGGCCGGGGCCGCGGCGGCTGGTGCCAGGGCGCGATCCTCCGGCCCCCGGACAGCCGGTCTGGTGTCGAGGACGCCCGAGCCTTCGGACGGCGGGAAGCCCGCCGGCAGCGCGGCGGGCCGGTCATGATCCGCCGCCGCGTCTCGACGGTGATCGCCTGCCACAACCGGCGGGATCTCACGCTCCGTTGCCTGGAAAGCCTGGAGGTCGCGGCGCGGCAGGCGCCCGGTCTCGCTGTCGAAACGATCCTGGTGGATGACGGCTCGACCGACGGGACGGCGGCGGCGGTGGCGGAGCGCTTTCCCGCCGTGCGCATCGTCACGGCCGACGGCAGCCTTTGGTGGGCTGGGGCGATGGCGCTTGGCCTGCGGGCCTGCTCCCCGGAGTTCGATTTCCAGCTCTGGCTCAATGACGATGTGGTATTGCGGCCGGATGCTCTGGCGCGGCTCGTCGAAACCCATGACCGCAGGGTGCGGGAGCATGGACGGCCCCTGATCGTCGTCGGTTCCGTGCTGTCGACGGAGGACGGATCGGTGACGTTCGGCGGCGGGCGGCGCAATGGAGTCCATCCGTTGCGGTCCGTCCGGTTGCCGGTGGACGATCTCCCCCAGGACTGCGAACTGGTCAACGGGAACGTCCTGCTGGTGCCGCGCGAGGCGGCCTTGCGCCTGGGCGGGATCGATCCGGTGTTCGCCGGCGTGCAGAGCATGGCGGATACCGACTATGGATTGCGGGCGTTGGCGCTTGGCATCGATCCGGTGGTTGCGCCGGGCTGGTCCGGTCATTGCGATCGCGACACCCGCCCGCCGCCCTGGCGCGACGCGGATCTTTCCCTCCTCGCCCGTCTGCGGGCAGTGACCGGCCCCCGCGGCCGGCCCTGGCGCGCCTGGTTCGTCTTCGCCCGGCGCCATGGCGGTCCGCTGTGGCCGGTCTGGTGGGCCGCGCCGCTGGTCAAGGGTGTGGTGGCGGCGCTCGTCCCGGACTCGAGGACGGACCGTCGCGTCCTTCTGGTGGAGGGCGTGGTTCCCGACTATCGTCTTGGCCTGATGCGGGAACTGGCGAAATCGACCGATCCGCGTTTCGTCGTGTATCACGGGGATGGACAGGCCGGGCTGACGGCGGCGGGCAGTGCTGCGGCGTTGCCGATCGCCTCGCATCGTGGCCGGAACATCTTCTGGCCGCGCTTCTGCGGCGGCCGCTTCGCCTGGGCCGCCGGCAGCACCGCCGCCCTCGGCGGCCGTTTCGACGCGGTGTGCGTCGGCCTGCACACCCATGACCTGGGCGTTTGGGCGATCTGCCTCGCCCGCCGCCTGACCGGACGGCCCAAGGTGATGATCAGCGGCCATTTCGCGCTGTCGGAACCGGGTTCCTGCCTGCTGGGGATGGTGCGGCGACGGCTGCGCGGGTTTCTTGCCCGCTGCGCCGACGCGGTTCTTCCCTACACCGAAGAGGGCGCGCGGGAATGCCAGACCGCCGGCATTCCCGCCACCCGCATCTTCACCTGCGTCAACAGCGTCGACGTCGAACAGGCGCGGGCGGCTTTGGCGGCTTTGCCGGCGACGGTGGTCGACGCTGTCCGTCGCCGGCATGGGCTGCCCGATGGGCCGGTCTTCCTGTTCGTCGGCCGGCTCTATCCGGCCAAGCGGGTGGACGCCGCCATCGCAGCCATGAGCGTGCTGGCGGACCGTGGCGTCGGGGCCAGCCTGCTCGTCATCGGATCCGGTGTCGACGAGGGGCGTCTGAGGACCCTGGCGGCAGAGCTGGGCACCGTGAGATTCGGATCGGCCGAGTTCGATCCCGAGGCCTTGGCGGCGCTTTTCAACCTCGCCACGGCGGTGGTGGTGCCCGGTTCGGTCGGACTGGTGGCGGCACATGCAGCAGCGCATGGCGTGCCCCTGATCGCCTGCCGCGCGGGAACCCCGCATGGACCCGAGTTCGCCTATCTGGACGACGGTGAAAACTGTCTTCTGACCGACGCCGTCGATTCCGTCGCGATCGCGGCGGCGATGGAGCGGCTCGCCAAGGATCCGGACCTGCTGTCCCGACTGCGCCGGGGGGCGTGGCGCACCGGCGACAGGCTGGGGGTGGGACGCGCGGCCGATGCCTACGTCACGGCAGCCCGCCATGCCATCGGCCTTGCGGGGACGGCATCGTGATGGCGGGTCGCGGCACGAGTCCACGGCTGGTGATCGACCGGGATGACACTGACCGGCGCGACATCGCGCACCGGCTCGCCGCCGCCGGCATCGGCGCGGAACCGATACGCACGGACCGTCTGCAATTCGGACGGTTGGCGGTCCGGCTCGGCGACGGCGCCGGTTTCGTCAAGCTGGCCCAGGGGAGCTTCGCCGTGGCGCAGGCGCGCCGGGAAGCCGTTGCCTATGCGGCACCACCGCCACGCCCTCCCTTCATCCGTCCGGCCTTGCTGGGATTTCATGACGGGGGCGATTGGGCGGCGCTCTGGCTCTCGCATGCCGACGGCGCCCCGCAATCGCCCTGGCGCTCGCTTCTGGTCCGAGCCGGACCGTTCGAGGGGGAGGCAGGCGCCGATGGCAAAAGCGTTGTCCGGCCATTGTCCGCGGTTCTGGCCGGGATGGTGCCGGAGGGGGATGTCCCTTCCGGCTTCATCGCATATTGTCGCGCGCTGCTGGACCGGGACGGGGACTGTCCGGTGGCTTGCCGCAGGGCGCATGGAGATTTCATCTACTGGAACGTGCTGCGCCGCCGCGCCGCGCCGCCGGTCCTGATCGACTTTGAATATTGCGTCACCGATGCTCCGCTGGGCCATGACCGGCTCTATTGGACCGCGGTTCCCTTGCTGCGGCGGGCCGCCGCCATCGGGGGCGATGGCGTGGTCGCCCGGATCGCGCAATGGTTCGTCCGGTTCACCGGGGAACGCCATCGGGCCGCCCTCTTCCTGCTTCACCTGGGCCGTCGCCTGGAGTTGGAACAGGCGGCTGCGGCAACGCTGGGGGATCTGGCGTCGCCGGAGTTCCTCCGGCGCGTCCGGCTGCTCGCGCTGCTGGATCGCCTGATGCGGGATATCAATCCATGATGGCCCGGATCGCCGTCCTCTATCGCCTGACGCTCGACCTGCTGTTGCCGGAACGGGCCGTCGTCCGCCGCTTCATCGCCGTCCATCTCGCCGCCCATCTTGCGGAGGCCGGCCAGCCGCCGGCGCCCGGACTCGATATCGGCGCCGGCCCCGACCCATACGGCTCGGCGTTGCGGCGGGCGCTCGGTCCGGGGGCGCGGATCATCACGGTCGACATCGGCCCCGGCGACCGGGTCCAGGCGCGGGCGGACGCGCAGCGCCTTCCCTTCGCCGACCGGAGCTTCTCGGTGGTGATGGCGTGCCATCTGTTGCAGCATGTGACGGATCCGCGGGCCGCGCTGGCGGAGGCGGCGCGTGTGATGGTTCCGGGCGGCCTCCTCCTGGTCGTCCATCCCTTCATCACCCTCCAGGGGCAGGACCGTGATCTCTGGCGCTGGACGCTCGACGGCATGACGGTCGAGGTGGAGCGGGCCGGCCTGACCCCGGTGGCGGCGCTGCCGGTCGGCGGCCCCCTGTACGCGCTGGCCAGCATCGCGGCTTCGGTGCCCGGCCGTGTGCTGGTTGGCCGTCCGCCGGTCGGCCGTCCGCTGGTCGGCCATGGGCAGGGCTGGCGGTCCGGCAGGAGTCCGGCCGACGCCGTCCGGCTGGCGCTTTCCTTGGCTCTGGCGGCACCGTTCCACATGCTGGCGCGGTTGCTGGAGCCGCTGGATCGGGCGCTGTGGCCGCGCGCGCCGTTCCATGCCGGCGGCATCCTGTTGGCGCGGAAGGTGGATCATGGCTGATCGGCGTCCATCGGCTCCCCTGCTGACCACATCCTGGGATGACGGTCATCCGCTCGACATGAAGCTGGCCGAGATGTTGCTCCGCCATGGCGTGACCGGAACCTTCTACGTACCGGCGCGGAACCGGCCCGACCGGCCGGTGATGGCGGCGGCCGACCTGCGGGAACTGGCCGCCGCCGGATTCGAGATCGGATCCCACACCGCCGACCATCGCCGCCTGCCGGGACTGTCGCGGGAGGATGCCGGACGCCAGATGGCCGATGGGCGCGCCGCGCTGGAGGACATCCTCGGCATGGCCGTGCACGGCTTCTGCTTTCCGGGCGGCCGGGCCGGGCGTTGGGGCCGCAGTCTGGCGCGGGAGCTTGGATTTTCACACGCCCGGACCACCCGGATGCTGTGCGCCGATCCCGGTCCCGATCCCTTCGCCATGGGGACGTCGGCGCAAATCTATCCGCACCGGCCGGCGGCGCTCCTGCGCAACTGGCTGCGCCATGGCGGTGGGGCCGACCGGCTGGCGATGCTGCGCGCCCTGCTGCTGCCGGGCGATGGAGACCGGGCCGTGCGTCTCGGCGGGGTTCTCGCCGCTTTGGCGGATCGGACGGCGCGTGGAGGGGGGATCTTGCACGTGTGGGGCCATTCGTGGGAGATCGAGGCTCAGGGACTGTGGGGGGCGTTGGATCGGGCGCTGGCGGCGGCGGCGGCGGCATATCCCGTTGAAAGTCGCGTGGTCAATCGCGTGCTCGCAACCGCCTGGCCGGCGGCCTCCCAGAAATCGTCACCACGAGGCTGCTTCCCATGATGCGATTTCTGGCCAAGGTGGCGATCCAGAGGCTGATCGGTGCGATTCCCGGCGGGGCCGCCCGCTATGACCGGACCCGCCGGCACCGGATCCTGTCCAACCTGCGGGAGATCACGGCGCAGAAACATGCTGTTGCCGAGCGCTATCTGGAGATTCTGCAAGCAGCCGGCGGGACGGAGGCGAACGCGCTGACCGACCATCTGGAGATCGGCGGCGGCTGGCTGCCGGTCATTCCGCTGGTCCTGCATCGCCATGGGCTGGCCCGGCAGACGATCACCGACGTCGCCCGTCTGATGCGGCCGGAGGACGCCGCCGCCGCGGCCGCGATGATCGACCGGCTGGTCCCGGCCGCCGTACCGCTTTCCCCGGAAACGGGTGAATCGCCGGACGACTGGCTGCGACGGCTGGGGATCGCCTATCGCGCTCCGCTGTCGGTTCCCCTGCCGTTTCCCGATGCCGGGTTCGATCTGGTCACGGCGACCCAGGTGCTGCAATATCCGTCGCCCGACCGGTTGCGCGCCATCCATCGCGACGCCGCGCGGCTGCTGCGCCCCGGCGGCCTCTATCTGCTGTCGATCGAACTGACCGATCTGTATCATCATTTCGACCCGACCCTGCCGCGCTTCCATTTCCTGCGCTACTCGGACGCGGCATGGCGGCGCTGGTTCGACAACCCCTACACCCCGTTGAACCGGCTGCGCGCGGTGCAGCATCGCGCCTTGCTGGAAGAGGCGCCGTTCGACATCCTGTTCTGGGAAACCACCGGCGGCGGCCCCGATGACATCGCGGACCTGCGGCGCGCCCCGCCCCATGCCGACTTCTCGTCGCTGCCCGAGCATGAACTGGCGTGCGATGGGCTGATCGCGCTGGCGCGCAGGCGCTGACGGCCATGCGGGTGCTGCTCTCCGCCTATGCCTGCGCGCCCGGACGCGGCTCCGAACCCGGTCTGGGCTGGGGATGGGCGACCGCCCTGGTGGAGGCCGGCCATGAGACCCATGTGCTGACCCGCAGGCGCTGGCGGACGGAAATCGAAAGCGCTTTGGCGGGCGTGCCGCGGGCGGGTCTGCATTTCCACTATCACGACCTGCCATCCTGGCTGGATGTCTGCTTCCGTGCGCTCGGCGGTCCCGGCAAGCGGCTGCGCTATTGTCTGTGGCAGGTGGCGGCGAGGGGAAGAGTGCGCAGCCTGGGGTCGGCCGTCCGCTTCGATGTGGCCCAGCATGTCACCTTCGCCCAATTCTGGTCGCCCTGCGCGCTGACCGAGGCGGCGCGGCTGGGGGTTCCGTTCATCTGGGGGCCGGTCGGCGGCGGCGAGACCGAACCCGCTGCCTTCTGGCCGGGCCTGGGGATGAGGGCCGCGTTGTGGGAGGCGGCGCGCTGGCTTCTGCACCGGGCATCCCCCTGGCTGCCATGGGCGCGCGCGACCGCCGCCGCCTGCCGCCTCGCGGTCGCCGCCACGCCGGAAACCGCCGAGTGTCTGGTCCGGCTGGGCGCGCGCCGGGTGATCGTCCGCTCCCAGGTGGCGCTGGAGACGGACCGGCTGGAAGTGCTGGCATCCCTGGCCGGAACGGTTCCGCAGGCCGCCCCCGCAAGCGTCATCTTTCTCGGGGATCTGCTGCCCCACAAGGGCGCCCGGCTGGCGCTGGAGGCCGTGGCCGGGCTGTCCTGCGCGTGGCGGCTGGACATCATCGGCGACGGTCCCGACCGTGCCTGGCTGGAACGCCGGGCCGTGCGGCTCGGCATCGCCGGCAAGGTCGTGTTCCATGGCCGTTTGCCTCAGGACGCGGCATGGCGGCTGATGGCCGCCGGACGGGTGCTGCTGTTGCCGGCGCTGCATGATTCGGGAGGTTTCGCGGTGGCCGAAGCGATGGCCGCCGGCGTGCCGCCGGTCTGCCTTGCGCTGGGCGGGCCGGGAGCGATGGCGGCGGAGGGGGGGATCGCCGTGCCGGCGCCCGGTCCGGCGGAGGCGGTTCGCGGGTTGACCCAGGCCCTGCGCAGCCTGATCGAGGAACCGGCGCGCTGGCAGGCTCTGTCGCTGCTGGCGCGCGGGAACGCCCGCGACCGTTTCGGCTGGCCGGCGGCCATCGGCGCCGTTCATGGCGCGACGGGCCTTGGGATAGGGCAACCGGACGGTCTGGCGGAGAATGGGCCGTGAGCACCTGTTTCCTCGTCTATCACCGGTTGACGGCCGACGCCGCGGTCCGCCGCTTTCATGATGTCGCGCCCGCTATGTTCGAGCGGCATCTCGACCTCCTGGGCCGGTTGGGAGCCTGCGTTTCGGACGGCTCGCCGACCATGCGGCTTGCGGACGGCCGCGGCGTTGCGCTGACGTTCGACGACGGATCGGTCGACCAGCTTGCCGCTGCGCGTTCGCTGGACCGCCGGGGATGGCACGGTATCTTCTTCATCTCCGCCGGGCGGATCGGCGAGCCGGGGCGCCTCGACCGGGCCGACGTGGCGGCGCTGGCGGAGTCCGGACATATCGTCGGCTGCCATGGCTGGAGCCATCGGCGTTTCGACCGGTTGTCAGCCAAGGAGCTTGCCGCCGAACTGTCCGACAGCCGCGAATGCCTCGGCGCGCTCACCGGCGGGGCGGTGGACTGGCTGGCTCCGCCGGGCGGGATTTGGACTCCGGCCGCCGCCGATGCGGCCGGGCGGCTGGGGTTTCGCCACATCCGCGGCACCGCCTGGGGGGTGGCGCCGGACGGATGGGAAACGGTGTCCGCCGTCGTGCCGGCGATCGTTCTGTCCGGACAGGTCGGGCCACGGGCGCTCGACTGGCTGCTGAAGGCCCGGCCCGATGGCCTGCTCGACCGGCTCGCCGGCCTCAAGGCGGGCATCAAACGGCAGGTGGGCGAGGCGATCTGGGACCGGGTGCGCGAGGCGATGCGGCGATGAGTCGGGAACCCCTGCTGGCCGATCTGCTGCGCGCGGCGCATCGCCGGGGCTGGCCTCTGGCGCGGCTGGATGCCGCCGCCGACCCGGCCGCCCCGTTCGAGGGACGCGATGCCGATCTGCTGGCCGGCTGGCGGCCCTGGGCGGATTGGCTCGGTCTCGTCCGCATCGTCGCGGCGCATCGGGGCTGGACGGTCGTCAATGCCGTGCCGATGGGAGGCGTGATGGCGGTGTGGGCTGTCGATCCCGCCGCCGACCCGGCGGACCCCTCCGGGTCGGCGCAGATCGATTTCCATCGCGCGCTGAGCGCCTGCGGCGTGCCGTTCGTCGATGTCCAGGCTCTTTTCGCCGGCGCCACCGTCGAGGGTGACGTGTTGCGACTGCGGCCTGCGGATGCCCGTGCCGTGCGGGGGCTGGAAAAATGGCTGGTGCATGGCGATGCTCCTCCCGTCGAGGTTCCGCCGGCGTTGGCGAGGGCCGCCCTGGGGCATGACGATTGTCTCGATCGTGCGTGGCATGGAGCGCGGACCCGGCGGCTTTCCGCGCTGACGGTCGCGCTGCGGCGCCGGCCGGCGGCGGTCCTGCGTCTGGCGCTGGCAAAGGTCCTGGATTGGGGGCGCCGGCTGGCCCGTCCGCCCGGCATCCTGCTGGCGGTCAGCGGACCCGATGGGGCTGGCAAGTCTTCGCTGATCGCCGCTCTGACGACGCTGCTTCCCCGTCGCGTCGCGCCCGGCGTCCGTCTATTTCACACCCGGCCCTTTCTGCTGCCGCGACTGGGCATCTCGCCCCCTCCGCCCACGGTGGCGGAGAGCACAGCACCTCCTCCCGGCCCCGTCCGCTCCTGGCTTCGCTGGGCGGTCGCCTGTGCCGATTATTGGCTGGGAGGGCTGCTGTGGGTCCGGCCGGCGCTCGTGGCCGGGCGGGTGGTGGTCTTCGACCGCTATGTTTCCGACTACCGGGCGGCTCCGGAACGTCGTGGACTGTCCGTGCCCGCTTGGGCCCTGAACCTGATGACCCGGTTCGCTCCCCGTTCCGCCATCGCGGTGGTGCTGACCGCGCCGCCCGACCTGCTGATCCGGCGGAAGGGGGAAGCGACGCCGGAGGAGGCCGCCCGCCAGAACCGGACCTATGCCCGGTTGGCGGCCGAGAAACCGGTAGGGCTGGTTCTGGACACCGGTGCGCTGGATCCGGCAGCGGTGGTCCGACAGGTCCACGCCCATCTGATCGAGGTTATGGCCGCCCATGCGCGTTCTGATCGTCCATGAGCGCTACCGCCACCGTGGCGGCGAGGATGTGGTCGTCGAAAGCGAAGCCGCCCTGCTGGCCCGTCATGGCGTGGGAACGGATTTGCTGCTGGCGGACAATGCCGACATCGAGGGCGGCGGCTCCCTGGGCCTCGCCCTTGCCGCCCTGTGGTCGCGGCGGGGATATGACTCGACCAGGGCGGCGATCGCACGGTTCCGTCCCGACATCGTCCATGTCCACAACAGCTTCCCGCTGCTGTCCGCGGCGGTGTTCGACGCGGCCCGGTCGATGGCGGTGCCGGTCGTGCAGACCCTCCATAATTATCGCCTGCTCTGTCCCAATGCCCTGCTGCTGCGCGACGGCGCACCATGCGAGGCTTGCGTCGGGCAGACGTTCAAATGGCCGGGGGTACGGCACGGCTGTTACCGCGGAAGCCGTGCGGCCACGGCCGCCGTGGCCGGATACGCGGTGTCGCAGCGGCTGGTCGGCGTCCATCGCCATGGTGTGGCGGTCTATCATGCCCTGACCCCTTTCGCCGCCGGGCTTTTCGCCCGTGGCGGCATACCGGCCGGCCGGATCGCCGTCCGCCCGCCGCTGCTTGATTATCCGGCACATGGGGGCGGGGTTCCACGCGCGGGCGCGCTGTTCGTCGGCAGGCTCAGCCCGGAAAAGGGCCTCGACCCGCTGCTGTCGGCATGGCGGGGGGTGGAGGTTCAATTGGACATCATCGGCGACGGCCCCGACATGGACCGCCTTCGCGGGGTTGCGCCGCCGCAGGTCCGTTTCCTTGGGCAGCAGCCGGCCATCGTGGTGGCGCAGGCGATGGCGCGGGCGGCGCTGCTGGTGTTCCCGTCCCTGTGCTACGAGAACTTCCCGCTTGTGGTGGCGGAGGCGATGGCGGCGGGGGTGCCGGTTCTGTGCGCCGACGGCGGTGCGGCGGCGGACGTGCTCGCCGACGCCGGCGACCCGCGCCTCTTCGCACGTCCCGGCGATGTCGAGGATTGGCGACGCAAGGCCTCGGCGCTGCTGTCCGATCCTGGGGCTCTGGCAGCTTTTGGGGCAAGGGGACGGGAGTCCTGGGAGCGCCGCCTGGCGCCGGATGCGGCCTTCGCGGCCGCCCTGGCGCTTTACCGGCGTGCGCTGGCCGGTGGTCCCCTCAGGTCCGTCCTCTGATGAGGCGTGCCACGGTGAGCGTGACGAACAGCGCATTCCCGACAAGGTAGCGCCGGGCCAGACGACGCGGTTCCGAGCACAGCCGGAACAGCCATTCCAGCCCGTTGCGGCGCATCCAGGGCGGGGCCTGCCGCTTGGTGCCGGCAAGGAAGTCGAAGGCGGCGCCGACGCCGATCATCATCGGCGCCGCGATGTGGTCGCGATGGCGGGCCATCCATTTTTCCTGTTTGGGCGCGCCGAGGCCGATCCAGACGATGTCGGGCCGGACTGCGTTGATCGCGGCGATGGCCTCCGCCTCTTCGGCATCGGTCATCGGGCGAAAGGGCGGGGCGAGCGTCCCGACGATGTGCAGGTCCGGGAACCGGCGCCGCAGAGCCCCGCTCAGTGCCGCAAGGGTCTCATCGGTGGCGCCCATCAGGAAATGCCGCCACCCCCGCCCGGCCGAGGCGGCGCAGACCGCCAGCATCAAATCCGGACCGTAAACCCGTTCGGCCGGCAATCCCGCGGCCCGGCACCACCACACCAGCGGCATGCCGTCGGTTCCCACCAGGGCCGCCCCGGCATAGGCGGCGGCCAAATCGGAATCCCGCCGGCTTTCGATGACCCCGTGGACCGTCGCAAGGCAGATGTAGCCGTGGGCGTCGGCGGCGATCCAGCCGTTTATGGCCGTTACCGCCCGATCGATGCTGAAGGGATCGACACCGAGACCGAGCACGTCGAGCCGCGCCGTTCCAGGGTGCGGCAGAGGCGTTTCCGCCGCTGTGTCCGCACGCCCGGCCAGGGCCGGCAGCAGGCTGCGGAACACGGTCCACCGCAAGGGCCGATAGGGGTGGAGCAGCATGACCCCAAGCAGAGCGATGAGGGACAGGAGGATTGCGAGGACCGCGTCGGAGGCCGGGCCGTTACCCAACGCGAGTCCGGCGCTCGCCGCAACCGCGACGACGGGTGCGGGCAACAGGGCGGCGGCCAGCCGGACCGCCACGGCACCGGGTTCCGCGCCGCAGGTGCGCGCCGCCGTCGGCAGCAGCAGCAGGGCCGCCGCCAGTTCGGCGACGACGAGGCAGAGCGCCACTTCCTCGGCCCGGGTCGGCCAAACCAGAATCAGCGCAATTCCCGTCATCAGCAGATAGGCCGACTGGATTGCCCCGCGAACCGTCAGACGGCCGGCCCCCTCCAGAAGGGAGCCGCAGACCTGGGTGACGGACCGGATGGCGCTCCAGACCGCCAGCCAGAAGAAGGGGGCTGTCGTGGCCGACCATCCGTCCCCCAAAGCCAGGGGAACCAGGGCCGGCGCGGCGGCGGCCATGCCCGCCGCAATGGCGGCGGTCATCGTGACCATCAGCATCAGGCTGGTCAGCCAGGTCTCCCGCCGGGCGGTGGGATCGCCGCCCAGGCGGCTGAACAGCGGGAACAGGATCTGGCCCAGCCCGACGGCGATCATTTCCATCGGCACCACCGTCAGGGCGAAGGCGCGGTCCCACAGGCCGGCGCCGGTGGCGCCGCACAGCAGGAAGACCGCCACCGGCAACAAATGCAGGCCGGCGGAATCGAGAATGCGCAAAGCGAGGAAGCGTGAGGACAGCGCGGCCAGTTCGATGCCGCGGACGCGGGTCGGTGGAACGGGCTTCAGAACGGCGGTGCTGGAGCGCAGGGCCAGCGCGGCGAGCACGGCGGCTTGTGTCAGCGCACCCGCCAGCAGGCTCCAGGCCCCGAACCCGGCGACTGCCAGCGGTGTTGCGACCAGACCCTGCCCGGCCAGCATCGCGCCCAGTCCCCATAGGCTGACGGCGCGGAAATCCAGGCGCCGACGGGCCAGGGCGAGACCGATCTGCCCGGCTCCGGACAGCACGGCGATCAGTCCGTAGGCCCGGATCAGCCAGACGGCCTCCGGATGTCCGTTCCACCCCGCCAGCCAGGGGGCCAGCAGCCAGATCAGCGAAGCGGTGACCGCTCCGGCCCCCGCCGACATCCAGAAGAAGACCGGACCGTCGCGGGAGGTGTCGAAATCCGGTTTCTGGACGATCGAGGACGAAATGCCGAGATCGGCCAGATAGAGCGCGAAGCGGACCGTGCCCGCGGCGGCGGCCATCAGCCCATAGTCGGCGGGCGCCACGAAACGCGCGGTCAGGCAGGCGAGCGCCAGTTGAAGGGCGGCGGCAAGGGTGTTGAGGCCCCAGGTCCAGCGCAGGGCCCGTCCGATCACCGAGACCTGTTCACCCATGGTGCCGGTCCGGCCGCAACTCCGGCCGCAACTCCGGCCGTTGCGCGACGACGAGGATCATGTGATCGATCCAGTGCCGCGGCAGGCACGTGAGCAGGAGGCGTCCCAAGGGATTGAGCGAGATCGGCCGGTTCGTCCCCGCGCTTCCCGCCAGCCGGCCGAAAATCTGATAGAGCCGGTCGGCAGGATAGAGCCGGTCGATCGCGGTGGTTTGAAAGCCGGCGGCTTCGATCGCTCCGACGATCCGCGCGGTGGTGAAACGGTATTCATAGAAGCTGCGCCCTTGATCCGGCGCGAAGCTGAACTTGACGGGAACGCCGGCCCGTCGCCGTCGTCCGATGGCCTTCAACCGTTGCCGTTCGGCGTCGCGGGAATAGGCGGCCGGGCGCTTGCCCAGCAACCGCCGCAGGGCTTCCGAACCATAAAGCCGGTGGAGAATATGGTCCTTGACCTGTTCCAGCCGGAAGGAGGCGTTGGCGTCGGGCACCGTCAGGAACATTGTGCCGCCGGGTTTGAGCACCCGATGCATTTCCGCCAGAGCACGCTCGGGACCATCGATCAGATGCTCCACGACACCCAGGGAAAGGATGGCATCGAACGCGGCATCACCGTATGGCATGCGCTCCACGTCACCGTGAATGAAGGGAATGTCGGGCCATGCCGCACGGAACCGTTCGACATTGGCGTTATTGATTTCGATCCCATCGACGGTGAAGCCCTGGTCCGCCAGTGCCTTGAGCCATTTCCCCGATCCGGCGCCCGCCTCGAGAACATGCGATCCCGGCACGATCCGCTGACGGACGATCGTGGCGAGCGGATCGGCCGCGCAGCCGGCGACAAGTTCCGTCAGGTCGGCGTGGGTGAAATCGAACTCTACCGTCCGTGCGGGCGTCACGTCAGTCATCTGAATCCGTTCAAATCGGTGGAGGCCGATCCATGCCGTCGGCCAGTCCATGACGCCCAATAAGCCCGAAGCCGACTCCGGGCTGCAAGGGGTCACTGTTGCGGCATGAGCGGACCCGCTTGAGGCGCTTCATCGAATCTTTTACCTTCGGCCGCGCATCGTCGTGCGCCCTGTGCCATCTGCGAAAGACCGATCGACATCCATGCGGCTACGACGACTGCATTTCTGGATTTTCCTGGCAACGGTGTCGCTCGCCCCTCTGCCGCTGGGCTCCAACCGCCCTTTGGCCTGGACGGTGCTGGCGATGGTCATGGCGGCCCTGTCGATTCTGTGGCCCTTGGCCGTTTTTCGCGAACGGGGCGCGCCGAACAACCGTGTCGGCCCCCTGGCGATTCCCGGTGTCGCGTTTCTGTGTGCGGCGGGATGGGCGGCGGCGCAGACCTGGCTGGTGCCTCCCTTCACCATTTGGAATCCGCTGTGGACCGACGCCGCGGCGGCGTTGTCCGTGGCGCCGGAAGTGGTCGGCCGCATTGGACTGGCGCCGTCGGCCGCGGTGGATGGTCTTGTCCGGCTGTCCTGCTACGCGCTGACATTCTGGCTGGCTTATCAGCATGGGGCATCGGATCGGCGGGCCTACGCCCTGATCGATGGTCTGGCCTTGGCGGCAGCGCTCTACGCGCTGTATGGGTTGGCGGCCTTCAGCGCCGATCCGCCGATGATCCTTTGGATGGAGAAGTGGGCCTACCGGGACGACCTGACATCCACCTTCGTCAACCGCAACAGCTACGCCACCTATGCGGGGCTGGGATTGCTGACGGTGGCTGCCGCCGTCGTCCGCCGGCTTGGCGGGGCCGGGCGGGGACGCCGTCTGCTGCCGCATCTGGCCCGTCCGACGATGGTCTATCTGTTGGCCTTGATCCCGGTGACCGCAGCACTCCTCGCGACGGGATCGCGCGGCGGAGCCGCCGCCGCCGCTGTCGGCATCACCGTGTTCGTCTATGGTCTGCGGTCTTCGCGCTGGGGTTGGCTGCTGAGAATGGCGGTGGGCGCCGGTCTTGCCGGGGCGGTCGTGCTGGCTTTTTGCCTGTTCCTCGATCATGGCGCGACCCATCCGGCTTCCGAAGCGGCGGACCGCCTCCGGGTCTACGTCGTCGCCACCGGCTTGATCGCCGAAAAACCCTGGACTGGGTATGGCTTGGGCAGCTTTCCCGACGTTTTCGCGATGGCCCGCCCGGCCGGCATTTCCCAGGTCTGGCTGCAGGCGCACAATGTCTATCTCGAGCTGGCGCTGGAGTTGGGCATTCCCGCGGCCTTTGCGCTGCTGTCCGCCATCGCCTGGGGTTTCGCCGTCTGCCTGCGGGCTGCGTTCCGGCAAGGCGGGCGGCGGGTCTGCGCATCCTTGGGTTGTGCCGCGACAGCGCTGGTCGCGGTCCATTCCCTGATTGATTTCGGCATGCAGATCCCTGCGGTCGCCGTGACCTGGGCGGCCATCGCCGGATCCGCCATGGGCTGCGCCGTACGCTCCGCGCCGGTGGAGAGGGCCGCCAGAGCGGAGAATGCCGCAGCGGCCTGAGCATCCCGGCGGGTCATTGTGGCAGGTCATCGGTTGCGCCGTGCAAGCCGTCGGCAACCTTGGCGGCAAGGCGACAAGTCCCCCTGGAGATGGCGGGTTTCGATTTGTCCGGCCGCCGAACACCCTGGTCAATCATCGGCGTCGCATGTTAGCTTTTTCCATGCCGATGAAGGGGTTCCTTCTTTGACCGTGCCGATTGGACTGTCGAAGCGGCATCGTGGTCCGTGGGGGTGAGATGAAGGTTTTTTCCGACCGCCGAGGAAAGCGCCATCCGGGATTGACGGGCGCGGTCCTGGCATTTGCCCTCCTGGCGCTTGCCGATCCGGTCGTGCCGGCATGGTCCCAGCAGTCACAGCAGACTCCGGCGGGTGTCGCGACCCTGCCGCCCGCCCTGCGCGCGGCCTTTCTCGCCGGCAATGCGCAGCAGATCGCCGCCGTCATTTCCACTCTGTCGAACGGCAGCCCGACGCAGGCCGCGTCGTTGTCCGCCGCTCTGCTGTCCGTCGCGGAATCGACGCTCGCCACCGACCCAACCCGTGCGATTCAAGCCGCCGCCGCCGCCGTCCAGACGGTGCGCGCGACGCCCGTCGTCACCTCGGCCCCCCAGCAGACCGAAATGGTGCTGACCCAGGCGTCGCGCATCTTCGTCGCGCCGGGCGTGCAGCGGGCGGCGCCTGAACTGTCGGCGTCCGTGGCGACTGCCGCCATCGCCGTGGCGGCGACCACCGGAAATCCGGTTCTGGTGGCGAATGTCTCCGTGAGCGCCATGAAGGTCGCCGAGGCGGTGTTGGCGGTCAGTCCCGCCGCCGCGGTCCAGATCGCCAGTCAGGCGACCCAGGCCGTCGGGGTGAGCGCGGCGGTGCAGCAGAGCGCTCCGCAGCAGGTGATGGATGTGGCGATCTCGGCTGCCCGAATCATCGTCAATCCCGATGCGCAGCGGGTTGCCCCGCAGGCCGTGGGGACAATCGCCGGGACGGTCGCCACCGTGGTGACCAATCCGGCGGTGTATCAGTCGGCGCCCGCCGCTGCGATCAGGGTGATGGCCGACTCCTATGCCACGGTGAAGTCTCCCCAGGTCACGGCGGCCGATCCCTCGCTTTCGGTTTCCGTCGTCCGGGCGATCACCGACGCCAGCAAGGACACCAGGCTCAGCCAGATCAATGCGAGCAACGGGGCGGAAACGAACGCCATTCTGGCCGGCACCGCGGTGGCTCAGCAGCCGATCACCCAGACCAACACCCAGACGCCTCAGGTCACCAACCCGACGAATGACGGATTGATCGTCGTCAACAACGCCAGCCCGTCGTGATCGGATCCAGGTTTTCGCTTCCGCGTCCTTTTGATTGGCTTCGTGGCTGGATCGATAGCGTCATCGGACAGCCGCAAGACGACCGTGATGGCCCTGCCGCGCCGTCCAGCGTGCCCGACGATGTTCTGGTCTATGCCATCGGAGACATCCATGGCTGCCTGGGACAGCTTGACAGGCTGCTGGATCGTGTCCGTGCCGATGCCGACAGATCTTCGGCGGCAGGGCAGCGTTGGCTGATCTTTCTTGGAGACTACATAGACCGCGGTCCGGACAGCGCGGGCGTGGTCGATCGTCTGGCGTCCCTTTCGCTTCCCGGCTTTTCGACGCGCTGCCTGATCGGCAATCACGAGCAGGCGATGCTGGAGTTTCTGCGCGACCCCGTGTCCGGCCGGGATTGGCTGCGGTTCGGAGGGGTGGCGACCTTGGCCAGCTACGGCATTGCCAACCTGCATGACCTGGATGGTGCAGCATCTCTGCTGTCGCTTCACGATGCCCTGTGTCGCCGTCTTCCATCGTCCCATCGGCGATTTCTGGAAACGCTCGAACCAATGGCGATCGTCGGCGATTATGCCTTCGTCCATGCAGGTATCCGCCCGTCCATTCCGCTCGCCGACCAGACCGAGCATGATCTGTGCTGGATACGGGATTCCTTTCTGGGCTTTGCCGGACCGCACGAAAAGCGGATCGTCCACGGCCATTCGATCAGCCCGTTTCCCGAGGTGCGCAACAACCGGATCGGGATCGACACCGGCGCCTATGCCGGCGGGCCTTTGACATCGGTGGTGTTGTGCGGAATGACGATCCGTTTCATCCAGGTTCGTGCGAACGAATTGCGGGACATGGAGGCTCTGACGGCTGCCGGGACCTGATCTTAAAGCACAGTGAATGATCGTTCGGAGCAACGTCAGCGTTTGGCAAAGGTCGGTCCCACCCCGGCAAGCACCCTCACCGAACGCATTTTTTCCCGAAGGCCGGCCGCTTCCGCAGTGCCGGCCTTCCTTGCGTTTCAGCCCCGGTCGACGTTGCGCGCTGTCACCTTGCCGACCCCGTCCAGTCAGCTCCAGGCGTGGAGCGGCGGGTTGACGCCGTTCAGGGCGTGGTTGCCGAGGATCGCGTATTTCCAGCGCACCGGGTCATGCAGCGTATGGGTGCGGGCGTTGCGCCAATGCCGGTCGAAATTGTGTTCGGCCAGGACGGAGCGGGTGCCGGCCAGCTCGAACAACGTGCTGCTCGCCTCCAGTGCGATCTCGGTGCTGAGGATCTTGGCCTCCGCCACGGCGAGCTGGGCCTTGGCGACCGTTTCAGCGGTGGGAGCGGCGACGGCGGTGTCCACAGCAAGGCCCGCCTTCTCCTGCAAGGCTTCGGCGGCGTGCAGCCGAAGCGTAAGGCGACCGACCGCCTGGATGGTGTAGGGATCGTCCGAGGCGCGGTCCTGCCCGCTGTCCACCCAGGGGCGGCTGCGGTTGCGCACGAAGTCCAGCGTGTCGCGGATCGCCGCCTCGGCGATGCCGTTGTCGACCGCGACCTGGATGATCTGGAAGATGGCGCCGTCGGCGGTCGGCGTCTCGTAGCCCTTGTAGCCGGGGACCAGATGGGTCTTCGGCACCCTGACCCTGTCGAGGATCACCGTGCCGCTGGCGGTGGTGCGCTGGCCGAAGCCGGACCAGTCGTCGATCACCGTCAGGCCGGCGGCGTTGCGGTCGGCGATCGCGTACCAGGCGCGGCCCTGGTCGTCCACCGCAACGATGGGAACCAGGTGGGCGAGCAGGGCGCCGGTCGAGTAGAATTTGCGGCCGGTCACCAGCACATGGTCGCCCTCGTCGGTGAAGCGGGTGGCGAACTCGGCGGCGCGCTTGGTGCCGAACTCCGAAAAGGCGTTGCCGAAGCGGATGCCCTTCAGCACCTCGCCGAACAGCAGGCGCTGCTGCGCCTCGTCCGAAACGGTGCGGATGGCGGCGACCACGCCCAGATGGTTCTGCGAGATCTGCGACAGCGACGGGTCGGCCGCCGCCACGATCTGCACCACCCTGGCCAGCGTCGCGTAGGAGACCTCGGGCCCACCGAAGGCCTTCGGCACATTGATCGACCACAGGCCGCTCTGCGAGAAGGCGTCCAGTTCGGCCACCGGCAGGATGCGGTCGCGGTCGCGCTTCGATGCCGTACCGGCGACCTCGCGGGCCAACGCCTCGGCCACCGCGATGGCTTCGGCGTCGTCCTTGATGACGTGGGCGGGCTTGGTGGGGCGGGGCAGGCCGGGGACGCCCTGTGGCGCGGGGGCGGCAGCCTTGGTGGTGGTATCGAGAACGGCAGTGCTCATCGTCTCGTATCCTCTTCTCGGTTCTTGCGGTTGGTCCGGTCAGGCGGCAGCGTCGGCGACGCCGAAGCCGAGGTAGAAAGCCTTGATGTCGTCGCGTTCGCGCAGGTCGGCGGCCGGGCCGTCCAGCACGGTGCGGCCGGTCTCCAGCACGGTGGCGCGGTCGGCGTGGCGCAGGGCGACGGTGGAGTTCTGTTCGGCCACGAGGATCGACAGCCCCTCCTCGCGGTTCAGGCGCTTCAGCGCGGCGAAGATGCTCTCGACCACCAGCGGGGCGAGGCCCATCGACGGTTCGTCCAGCACCAGCAGGCGGGGCCGCGCCATCAGCGCCCGGCCGATCGCCGCCATCTGCTGTTCCCCGCCGGAGGTCAGGCCGGCAGGGATCCTGCGCCTGTCACGCAGCCGGGGGAACAGGGCGTAGATGCGTTCAAGCTCGGACCGCAGGGCACTGCGGCCCAGGCCCCGCACCTGACCGCCGACAATCAGATTGTCCTCGACGGTCAGGGAGCGGAAACAGTGCCGCCCCTCCAGCACCTGCACCAGCCCGGCGCGCACCAGCTCGGCCGGGCCGCGGCGGGTGACGTCCTCGCCGTCATAGACGATGGTGCCGGCGGCGATCTGGCCGCGCTCGGCCGGCAGCAGGCCGGACAGCGCCTTCAGCGCGGTGGTCTTGCCGGCGCCGTTGGCGCCGAGCAGGGCGACGATCTCCCCCTTCCGTACGCTCAGGCTGACGCCCGACAGCGCGCGGATCGTGTGGTTGTAGGTCGCCTCGACCCCGTCCAGCGACAGAAGCACCTCGTGGATCGTCATGGCGGCGGGACTCCTCTGCGCCCAAGTTCTGAGTGCTTCCGGTCAGTTGCTCGCCTCTTCGGCGGCGGGATCGCGGACCTGGAGGCCATGCTCGGCGGCGTAGGCCAGCGACGATTTCTCGATGATCGGGCGCAGCAGCGCCCAGTCCGGGGCGATCCAGTCGGACACCACCTTCCACTTGGCGCCGTCCCACTGCTGGAAGGTCACGCGGCCCTCGCCCTCATGGTTGGCGACGCTGACGTTGATGGAATGGAACAGGCCCTTGGCGCCCAGCGCCTCGACCCGTGTGGGATCGAGCCGCAGATGCTCGAAGCCCCAGCGCACCTCGTCGCCGGTCAGCGTCCGCTTGCCGAACTTGTCCTGGGCGATGCGCACCGCCTCGACATTCAGGATGCCGTTCACGATGCCGAGATTGTGATAGACGCTGCCGATCCGCTTCTTGTCGTCCAGATTGCCCTTGCCGGCGCCGTAGACCGTCTTCGCGATCTCCTGCAGCACCGGATAGTCCGCACCCGACGCCTGGGTGGTGATGGCGGTGTAGCCCTTGGCGGCGTCGCCGGCCGGGATGACGTCCTCTTCGGAGTTGGACCAGACATTGCCGATGATGTGGTCGGCCGGGAAACCGACCTTCTGCGCGGTCTTCAGCGCCACCGGATTCATCACGCCCCAGCCGCGTAGGACGACATAGTCGGGCTTGGTCCGGCGGATCGACAGCCATTGCGACTGCTGCTCGTTGCCGGGATGCGGCACCTCGACCTGTTCGACCGAGAAGCCGTATTTCTCGGCCAGCAGCTGGTAGATCGGGATGGTTTCCTTGCCGTAGGGGGAGCCGTGGTACAGCACCACGATCTTCTTGCCCTTCAGCTTCTCCAGCCCGCCTTCCCGCGCGCCGATGTAGTTCACGATGCCCGAGCTTTCGCTGTACGGGTTCAGCAGCAGCGGGAAGACATATTTGAAGACGCGGCCGTCGGTGCTGTCGGTGCGGCCGTGGTTGACGGTGATCAGCGGAACCTTGTCGCGGCCGACATCGTCGATCATGGCATAGGCGATGCCGACCGACAGTGGGTTCCAGGCGGCGACACCGGGGCGGTTCTTCTGCCGCTTGTAGCATTCGACGCCGCGTTCGACCTCATACTGGGTCTCGCACTCGTCCCAGGTCAGCTTGACGCCGTTGACGCCGCCGTCGCGGTTGTTGACCAGGGTCAGATAGTCGATGAAGCCGCCGAAGAAGCCGGTGCCGCCGGCGGCATAGGGGCCGACGCGGTAGCTTTGCAGCGGGAAATACTGCTCGTCGGCCCGTGCCGCGCCGGGCAGCAGGGCGGCGGTGCCGATCAGCGCGCCCAGCAGGGCGGCCTTCAGGGACAAGGCTTTCAGGGACAAGGGGCGGGTGTTCGGACGCGACATCTGGTGTGTCTCCGTTGTGAGGTTTGTTGCGAAAGGGCGATCTGCCCCGGATTCTTTGGGGAGGGCCGCTCAGCTGGCCCGGCGGAAGCGTCCGGCGATCCGGTTCCAGGCCCGGTCGAGCAGGGCGGTCAGGCCGGCCGGTTCGGCGATCAGGAAGGTGACGATCAGCAGGCCGAGCACGATGCGCTGGCTCATCTCCAGCACGCCGCTGTCGAACAGCCCGCCCAGCAGCGCTTCGCCCAGCCGGGCCAGCAGCAGCGGGAAGACGACGATCAGCGCCGCCCCCAGGAAGGCCCCGCGCAGCGAGGCCAACCCGCCGATGATGACGATGAACAGGATTTGGAAGGAGCGGTCGAGGTTGAAGCCGGCCGGCTCCACCGTGCGCAGATAGGCGAAGGCCCACAGCACCCCGGCGACCCCGATGATGAAGGAGGAGACGGCGAAGGCCAGCAGCTTCACCCGCAGCACCGGGATGCCGATCACCCGCGCCGCCGTCTCGTGGTCGCGCAGGGCGACCAGGGCGCGGCCGGTCGGGCTTTCCACCAGCCGCCACACCGCCAGCGTCACCGCCGTCACCACGCCGAGCGCGAACAGGTAGCGGCCGGCGGAGCTGTCGAGCGGCAGGCCAGCGACCGACAGCGGCGGCACGGTGACGATGCCGGACGGGCTGTTGTTGGAAAACCAGCCGACCTTGTTGAACACCCATTGCACGAAGAACTGGGCGGCCAGCGTCGAGACGGCGAGGTAGAAGCCACGCAGCCGCAGGCTGGGCAGGCCGAACAGCAGCCCGACCGCGGCGGCCACCAGACCGGCCAGCAGGATGTCCAGCAGGAACGGCAGGCCGGGCAGGCGGAGCGCCAGATTGTAGGCGGCATAGGCCCCCACCGCCATGAAGGCGGAGGATCCCAGCGACACCTGTCCGGCATAGCCGGTCAGGATGTTCAGCCCCAGCCCGGCGAGCGCCAGTGCCAGGAAGGGTGTCAGGATGGCGTCGAACAGATACTCGCTGCCGACCAGCGGCAGGACGCCATAGGCGACGATCAGCAGGAGGCCGATGCCGAACGGGGCGGGGGAGAGGCGGCGCACCGTGCCGGTTCCGGTCTTGTCGAGGGCGATGTCGGTCATGGCTCAGACCCTTTCCACCAGCTTGGCGCCGAACAGGCCGGACGGGCGGATCAGCAGGAAGCCGAGGGCGGCGACATAGGCGATCCACCCTTCGATGCCGCCGCCGACGAACGGTCCGATGTAGACCTCCGCCAGCTTCTCCACCGCGCCGACGATCAGGCCGCCGACGATGGCCCCGGCGATGGAATCGAAGCCGCCCAGCACCAGCACCGGCAGCGCCTTCAGCACCACCAGCGACAGCGAGAACTGCACGCCCAGCCTCGCCCCCCACAGCAGCCCGGCGACCAGCGCCACCACCCCGGCGGCGGTCCACACCGCGGTCCAGATGCGGTCCAGGCTCAACCCCACCGCCAGCGCGGCGAGTTGGTCGTCGGCGACGGCGCGGAAGCCGAGCCCGATGCGGGTGTAGCGGAAGAACAGGGTCAGCGCCGCCACCATCGTTCCGGCCACCGCGGCGGCGAACAGGTCGAAGCTGCTGATCAGCACGCCGCCGATCTCCAGCGGCAGGTCATCGATGCCCAGGTCCAGCCCATGCACCTGGGTGCCCCACAGCAGCTGCGCCGCCCCTTCGATGACGTAGGACACGCCGAG
The DNA here is from genome assembly GCF_004923295.1 of Azospirillum sp. TSH100. NCBI lineage: Bacteria > Pseudomonadati > Pseudomonadota > Alphaproteobacteria > Rhodospirillales > Azospirillaceae > Azospirillum > Azospirillum sp. TSH100. The sequence goes on along the minus strand of NZ_CP039637.1, from coordinate 843,784 downwards.
CGTCGCCATGAACAGGGTGATCGGCGGCTGGTTGACCAGCGGGCGCAGCACGGTGCGCTCGATCAGCGCGCCGATGATCGTCATCGCCGCCAGCGTCAGCAGGATCGCGGCCCAGACGGGCAGGCCGCGCTCCGTCAGGCTGACGAAGGTGAGCGCCGCGAACAGCAGCAGCGCGCCCTGGGCGAAGTTCAGCACGCCGGAGGTCTTGTAGATCAGGACGAAGCCGATGGCGACCAGGGAGTACATCACCCCCGACAGCAGGCCGCCGACCAGCACCTCGGTGAAGAATTGCCACTCCATGGCTCAGATTCCCTCTCCGGCCTCCAGGTCGTGGGCGACGCCGAGATAGGCGTCGATCACCACCGGGTCGTTGCGGATCTCATCGGGTGTGCCGTCGGCGATCAGCCGGCCGTAATCCAGCACGGCGATGCGGTCGGACAGCCCCATCACCACGCCGATGTCATGTTCGATCAGCACGATGGTGGTGCCGAGATCGTCGCGGGCGGCGCGGATGTGGCCGCTGAGATCCCGCTTCTCGGTCAGGGTCATGCCGGCCATCGGCTCGTCCAGCAGCAGCAGGCGCGGACGTGCCACCAGGGCCCGGGCCAGCTCGACCCGCTTCTGCACGCCATAGGGCAGGGTGCCGGCCGGCCGGTCGCGAAACTCCTCCAGATGCAGGAAGGCCAGCAGCTCCTCCGCCTTGCCATAGGCCTCCGCCCGCTCGCGCCGGGCGGACGGCAGGCCGGCGACCTGGGCGAACACCCCGGCGCGCAGCCGGTGCGACAGGCCGGCGGCGACGTTGTCCAGCACCGACAATCCCTTGAACAGCGCCAGATTCTGGAAGGTTCGCGAGACGCCAAGGCTGGCCAGACGGTCGGTCGGCACGCTGGCGAAGCTGTGCCCGCCGAGCCAGACCCGGCCGCGATCGGGCCGGTACAGTCCGCTGACGACGTTGAGCAGCGAGCTTTTGCCGGCGCCGTTCGGACCGATGACCGCCCGGATCTCGCCCGGCGCCACGGCGAAGGAGACCTCGCTCAGTGCCGTCACGCCGCCGAAGGACAGCGACAGCGCCTCGACCGCCAAGGCGGACGGGACGGTCGAGGACGGCACGGGCCCCGCAACGGGCGAGACGAAGGGTTCGGAAAGGACGGCCGGCATGGGCGCGCTCCGCTGAACTGCATAGTGGTGGGGTGGGGGAGCGGACGGATCCGCTCCCCCGGGGCCGCCTCAGGCGGCGACCGCTTCGCGCGCCTTGGCCGTTTCCAGTTCGCGGACCAGCGGGATGACGTGGCGGCCGAAATACTCGACCTCCTCCTGGAAATGCAGGAAGCCGAGCAGGACCAGATCGACGCCGATCGATTTCAGGTGGACGATGCGTTCCGCCACCTGGCGCGGGGTGCCGATCAGGTTGGTCTTGAAGCCGTCATTGTACTGGACGAGATCCTCGAAGGTGGATTTGGCCCAGTTGCCCTCGCGCTCCGGCGAGGCGTTGCCGGCGTTCTGGACCTCGTGATGGAAGCCCTTCACCGCGTCGGGGTCGGCCTTTTCGAGAATCTCGGCCAGGACGGCGCGGGCCTCCTCTTCCGTCTCGCGGACGATGGCGAAGGCGTTGACGCCGATCTTCGCGCGGTGGCCGGTGCCGGCCTCCTTGGCGCGGATGTCGTCGATCTGCGCCTTGATGCCATCCGGCGTGTTGCCGTTGGTGAAATACCAGTCGGACACGCGGGCGGCCATGTCGCGGGCGGCGCGCGAGCTGCCGCCCTGGAACACCTCCGGCAGCGGCGCCAGCGGCTTCGGCTTCAGCGTGTAGTTCTCGAAGCGGTAATAGGCGCCGTTGAAGGAGAAATTATCCTGGGACCAGACGCCGCGGATGACGCGGATGAACTCCTCCGACCGGCGGTAGCGCTCGTCATGGTCCAGCCACGGCTCGCCGATCGCCTGGAACTCGCCGCGGAACCAGCCGCTGACGATGTTGACGGCGATGCGGCCCTTGGTCAGATGGCTGATGGTGGCGACCTGCTTGGCCAGCAGGGCCGGGTGCCAGGGGCCGGGCAGCACGGCGGCGATGACGTTCAGCTTCTCGGTCGCTGCCAGCAGGGCATGGGTGAAGGACACCGATTCATGCTGGTTGTCGGCGCCGTAGCCGGCGGTGAAGCGGATCTGGCTGAGCGCATAGTCGAAGCCGGCCTGCTCGGCGATCTGCGCCAGCTTGCGGTTGTAGTCGATGTCCCAGCTTGTGCGCTGTTCGATCTTGCTGATGACGAGGCCGCCGGACACGTTCGGAACCCAGTAGGCGAACTTCACGGCATCGGAATTGGCGGTCGTGGTGGCGGTCATGGCGGAGTCTCCGGGAGCGGAAAGGGGGGATCAGGCGGCGGCCAGGGATGCGGCGGCGGGTGCGGCCAGCCGGCCGAGAGCGACGATGCGCACCGCCTCGTCGGCGGCGCGGGCGGTGCGGGCGGCGATCTCCGGGCTGGTCAGGCGGTAGTCGGCGAAGTCGCTGTCCTGGGCGAAGACGCCGGTCGGCACCGTGTGGGCCAGGAAGAAGCCGAAGAGCGGGCGCAGCTGGTGCTCGATCACCAGGGCGTGGCGCGGGCTGCCACCGGTCGCGGTCAGCACCACCGGCACGCCGCCGAGCGCGTTCGGGTCGATGAAGTCGATCAGATGCTTGAACAGCCCGGTGTAGGAGCCCTTGTAGACCGGCGTGCCGACCACCAGCAGATCGGCGCCGGTGATGGCGGCCAGCGCGTCGGCCACGCGCGGCGGGATCGCTTTCGGATCGGTCAGCGATCCCAGCTCCGGCGCCAGTTCGCCGACGACGATGTCGGTGCGGTGGATGGGGGTCCGCGCCTCCACCCCCTCGACCACGGCGTCGATCAGGGCGCGGGTGCGGGATCGGGCGCCGAGATTGCCGGAGACGGTGACGACCTTGATCTTGCCCATTTTACACAAGCTCCAGTGCGGGATGTTCCGGAGCCATAGGGGCAATCAACGTGCCAGATCTCTAAGATATTGATTTCGTTGAAAATGCAATGGCGGTGCCGGAGTGGAGGCCGCTTCAAAGGCAGCAGGATTCACATTGCCGGTGCTGCACATGCAGCAGCATCCATGTGAAACGCACGAGAGAATGGCGATATAGAACTAGATAAGTTTGTAATATTGTATCTATTTCCATATTGATACACTGGGGAATAGTCGGGCTAAACCGACGATGCCCGCCCCAGGAAGCAGGTGCCGCCATGACCAGGATCCCGCCCAGTGACCGCTGGCCCGCCGCGACAGCCTCGAACGCCGCTCCCCGTCTGGGGACCGGCCTCTCCTCCTGCCGGTTCGACGCCGCCGCCTTACCCTCCGTCGCGGTCGGGCAGGCAGAGGGCCGCGGGCCGGGCATCGACACCGCGGGCTATGAACAGCACCGCATCGTCGCCTTCGATCCCGCCAGCCGGGGCCGCAAGCCGAAGATCCGCGCCACCGCCATGGTGTTCGAGGATCCGCGGTCGCAACGGCTCCAGACCGATCTCGACCGGTTGGCGCCCAGCGACGCCACCGTGCTCATCATAGGCGAAACCGGCACCGGCAAGGAACTGGTCTCGCGCTATATCCACAGCCGAAGCCGCCGGGGCGACGGCCCCTTCGTCGCGGTCAATTGCGGCGCCTTCACCGACACGCTGGCGGAAGCCGAGCTGTTCGGCTTCGAGAAGGGGGCCTTCACCGGCGCGCTGAAGACCCAGGCCGGCTGGTTCGAGGCGGCCCATGGCGGCACGCTGCTGCTGGACGAGATCGGCGATCTGCCGCCCGCCCTTCAGGTCAAGCTGCTGCGCGTGTTGCAGGAGCGTGAGGTGGTGCGCGTCGGCTCGCGCAAACCCATTCCCATCGATGTCCGCGTCATCGCCGCCACCAACGTCGATCTGGAAGCGGCGGTGGAGGCCAAGCGCTTCCGCGAGGATCTGTATTTCCGCCTGAACGTCGCCTCGGTCCGGCTGGCGCCCTTGCGCGAGCGGCCGGGCGACATCCCGCCGCTGGCCGAGCATTTCCTCGACCTGCACAAGGAGCGGCTCGGCCGGCCGGAGCTGTCGCTGAGCGCCGAGGCGTTGCGCCGGCTGGCCCAGTGCCCCTGGCCGGGCAACATCCGCCAGCTGGAGAATGTGCTGCACAACGCCGTGCTGCTGGCACCGGGTCCGGAGATCGGCGCGGACGACGTCCGGCTGCGCTGCGAAGGGCAGGGCCAAAGTCACGGCCGGGCATCGGGAGGGGTGGAACCGCCGCCCTGCGACCTTGAGGGAGCGGTCAAGGCGCTGGTCGCCCGCGCCATCGCCGATGGTGAGGTCGACCTTTATGAGCGGCTGGTCCGCACCGCGGTGCGCAGCGCTTTCGAGCTGGCGGACGGCAACCAGATGCGGGCGGCGGAAAGCCTGGGCATGACCCGCAACGCCTTCCGCACCCAGCTGGCCCATCTTGGCGCCATCGCGCCGCGCCGCCGTCCCGCTGTGGCGGAGCAGGGCGAGGAACGAGAGGCGAAACCGGCCTCTCCGGCGGTCTTGCCCCGCCCCGCCCGGATGCCCGTCCAACTGGTCGACCTGCCAATCGGCTACCAGAAATTCGGCACCTCCGGCATCCTGAAGATGCGCGGCGCCGTGGAGCAGCGGCTCGCCGCCCATGGCTATCGCGTCACCTGGACCGAGTTCGTCTCCGGCCCGCAGATGATGGACGCGCTTGGCAGCATGCAGGTGGAGTTCGTGGCGACCGGGGAGGCGCCGCCGGTCTTCGCCCAGGCGGCCGGCGTGCCGCTGGTCTATGTCGGCTATGACCCGCCCGCCCCCAATGCCGAGGCGCTGCTGGTCCGCCGCGACAGTCCTTTCCGCAGCACCGCCGACCTGCGCGGGCGCACGGTGGCGCTGCACACCGGGTCGAACGTCCATTACTTCCTGCTGCGGGCCTTGCAGGCCTATGGGCTGACGCTGGACGACGTGCGCATCGTCCACATGCAGCCGGCGGCGGCGCTGGAGGCGCTGCTCGACGAGATGGTCGATGCCTGGGCGATCTGGGATCCGCTGTTGTCCTCCGCCCAGATCCGCGACGACACGCGGGTGCTCACCGACGGCAGCGGGCTGGTGCCCAACCATCAGTTCTATCTCGCCAACCAGAGCTTCGCCGACCGCAACCCGGAGGCCGTCGCCATCCTGCTGGACGAGGTGGGCAAGGCCGGCGAATACGCGGCCCGGCACGCGGCGGAGGCGGCGCGGACCATGACCCGCGATCTGGGCATCGCCGCCCCGGCGCTGGAACTGGCCTTCAGCCGGCTGACCTACGGCGCCCTGCCGCTGGACGACCGTGCGGTCCGGCGGCAGCAGGCGGTCGCCGACAGTTTCCACGCTTCCGGTCTGCTGAAGGCCAGCATCTCCGTGCGGGAGGCGGTGTGGTCCGGCGCCTGGGCCTAGCCTATTCCTTGTGAAACCGACGTTGCGATTGCAGCAATTCTCCAGGCGCTGCTGCTGCAATTGCAGCGGCGCCGACGGAGAAGAATCCAAGCAAGAGATTGATTGAAAACGAAAAACCGGCTTGGCACCGATGTTGCGTTTCCCAGGCAGACACCGCAACCGGAGACCGCAATCGTGTCCCGCAAGATCATCGACCTGCGCAGCCGTCCCGCCTTCCTGCATGATTTTTACGGGGCGACCCCCGGCACGCCCGGTTTCGAGACAGCCAGATGGCTGAACCGGCGCGTCGGCACCCGCGGCGACGACAGCCATTTCACCCGCTCCCACACGCTGGACGGCTTCCTGGCCGATGTGCGCGAGGCCGGCATCACCGCCGCCGCCATCATCGGCCGCGACACCCCCGGCGTCAGCACCTCCAACGACCGCGTGCGGGAGCTGGTGGCCGGCCGGCCCGAGCTGATCGGCGTCGGCTCGGTCGATCCGCAGCGCCAGGGCACCGCCGCCGCGGTGGCGGAGGTGGGCCGAGCTGTCACCACGCTGGGGCTGAAGGGCATCAATCTGGAACCGGGCTTCCTCGATCCGGCGATCCCCTTCGACGACCCGTCGCTGCTGCCGGTCTATGACGCCTGCGACCAGCTGAAGGTGCCGGTCTTCCTGATGACCGGTCCGACGACGCCGGATCCGGGCTTCAACGATCCGGCCCCGGTCGGCCGCATCGCCCGCGCGTTCCCCACCCTGAACATCGTCATCCATCACGGTTTCTGGCCGCATGTGGCGGAAATCATCGGCATCGCCTTCCGCCATCCCAACGTCCACATCGTGCCGGACATGTACATCTTCCTGCCCGGCAGCCGCCTGTATGTCGAGGCCGCCAATGGCTTCCTGCGCGACCAGCTGCTGTTCGGCAGTTCCTACCCGTTCCGCCCGATGAAGCAGACGGTGGAGGATTTCCTGAAGCTCGGCTTCGACGGAGCGGTGCTCGACGGGCTGCTGTTCGACAATGCCCGGCGCCTGCTGGCGCTCGATCTCTGAGCGGAGGACGGACCCATGGATATCTTCTGGTTCCTGCCGGTGCATGGCGACGGCCCCTATCTGGGCAGCCAGATCGACAGCCGGGCGGCCACGCTGGCCTATCTGACCGAGATCGCCCAGGCGGCCGACCGGCGTGGCTATCATGGCGTGCTGGTTCCCTGCGGCAAGGCCTGCGAGGAGCCGTATATCGTCTCCGCCGCGCTGATCGCGGCGACCAAGCGGCTGCGCTTCCTCGTCGCCACCCGGCCGTCCTCGATGACGCCGACCTTCGCGGCGCGGCTCGCCGCCGGACTGGACCGGCTGTCGGGTGGGCGCTTCTACCTGAATGTTGTGGCCGGCGGCGATGCGGCGGAACTGGCGGGCGACGGCGTCTTCCTCGACCATGATGCCCGCTACGCCCAGGCGGCCGAGTTCTTCACGGTGTGGAAGCGGGTGTTGGCCGGCGAGATCGTCGATTTCACCGGCGACCATGTGACCGTGAAGGGGGCCACCGTGCCGCTGCCGCCGGTCCAGCGCCCCTATCCGCCACTGTTCTTCGGCGGCTCGTCGCCCGCCGGCCATGCCGCGGTGGCCGAGCATTTCGACACCTACCTGACCTGGGCCGAGCCACCGGACGCGGTGGCCGCCAAGATCGCGGACGTGCGGGCGCGGGCTGCCGCCCATGGCCGCACCCTGTCCTACGGCCTGCGCGTCAACATCATCGTGCGGGAGACCGAGGCCGAGGCCTGGGCCGCCGCCGAAAAGCTCATCAGCAAGATCGACCGCAGCACCGTCGAGGCCGCGCACGGCGCCTTCCGCCGCTTCGAGTCCGAAGGCCAGCGCCGGATGACCGAGCTTGCCTCCCGGGCGGATCTGGTGGTGGCGCCCAACCTGTGGGCCGGCGTCGGACTGGTGCGCGGCGGCGCCGGAACCGCTCTGGTCGGCAACCCGCGGCAGGTGGCGGACCGGCTGCTGGAATACCGCGATCTCGGCATCGACAGCTTCATCCTGTCCGGCTACCCACATCTGGAGGAAGCACACCGTGTCGCCGACCTGCTGTTCCCGCTGCTGCCGGTGACGGCCCCGCCGCCCGCCGCCCAAGCGGCACCCGACGTCGCCTTCGTCAGCCCCTTCGGCGATCTTCAGCCGGCCAGGAGCGCGTCATGAGCATCGTTCCGCTGTCCAGCCCGTCTCTGCGCGGGGCGCTGGCCGACCTCAAGAGCCTGTTGGCGGAGACCGCCGTCGCCCGCGACCGGGCCGGCGGCACCGCCAAGGCCGAACGCGACGCCATCCGCCGCTCCGGCCTGCTGACCCTGGCGATCCCGGCGGCCTATGGCGGTCAGGGAGAAGGCTGGCCGGCGATCCTGGGGGCTGTGCGGGACCTGGCGCAGGTGGATTCCTCGCTGGCCCATATCTTCGCCTTCCATCATCTGATGGTCGCCTCGATCCTGCTCTATGGCAATCCGACCCAGCGGGCGGGGCTACTGACCGCAACCGCCCGGCGCGGCCTGTTCTGGGGCAATGCGCTGAACCCGCTCGACCGCCGCACCCATCTGACGCAGGCCGGGGAGGGGGCCGGCGAGTTGGCGGAGGATGAGGAGCCGCAGAACTGGGTCCTGAACGGCACCAAGAGCTTCTGCTCCGGCGCCAGCGATTCCGACCTGCTGCTGGTGTCGGCGGACGGGCCTGACGGGGTGTTGCGGGTGATGGTGCTGCCGACCGACCGTGCCGGCATCGCCGTGCTCGACGATTGGGACGCCATCGGCCAGCGCCAGACCGACAGCGGCACCGTCACCTTTACCGACGTGGCGGTGTCGGCCGCCGACATCCTGGGACCGCCGGGGCCGTTCGGCGATGTCGCTTCAAGTCTGCGACCCTGCATCGCCCAGTCGATCCTCGCCAGCCTCTATTTGGGCATCGCCGAAGGGGCGCTGGCGGCGGCGCGCGGCTTCACCCTGACGGAAGGGCGGCCCTGGCGGGCGTCGGCCGTGGCGAGCGCCGCCGAAGATCCCTATCTGCTGCATCATTTCGGTGAATTGCAGCTGGCGATCGCCGCCGCCGATGCGCTGGGCGGGCTGGCGCTCGACCGGCTGCAACGGGCGTGGGAGCGCGGGCGGTCGCTGGGAGCGCAGGAGCGGGGCGAGACCTCCCTCGCCGTCGCCACCTTCAAGGTCGCCGCCGCCCGTGCCGGTCTGGATGCCGCCGGCCGGCTGTTCGACATCACGGGCGCGCGGGGGGCCGCCGGGCGCTATGGCTTCGACCGCTTCTGGCGCAACATCCGCACCCACTCCCTGCACGATCCGCTGGACTACAAGCTGAAGGAGCTGGGCACCCATGCCCTGACCGGTGCTCTGCCGGAACCGGGCTTCTACTCCTGATCCACCCCTGGCGATCCGGCGTGACCGGATCGCCAGGGGGCGTCGGTCTCAGAGCGACAGGAACAGCGCCGAGGTCCACACCCGCGACTGGTCGCGCTGGCGGCCGGTGAGGAACAGCGGATGTTCGCGGCCGTCCTCCAGCCCCAGCCTGGCGAGCGGGATGCGGCCGGCGAGGTCGCGCGGCAGCGGCGCCTCGGTCACGCGCTCTACCGTCACCTCCAGCTCGGTGCCGGACAGAATCCGCGTTACGGAGCCAGCAGCCAGCAGCGCATCGCCGTCGATCTCCAGCACCGCCTCCGGCGCATGCGGGTTGGGCGGCGGCGTCAGCGGGTTGCCGACCTTCACATAGGTGCCGATCTCGAGATGCACCCGGATGCGCGTGCCGGCCAGCCGCGACAGCGTCAGTTCCACCCCGTCGGTGTCGCCGTGGGTGACGGTTCGCAGGGCCACGGTGGTGGCGTCCTGCCGCCAGCAGCCCTGTTCGGGATGGTCGAAGCCGAAGGGCTCGACCCGCTGCACCGCCGCCCCGGTGACGGTGATGCCACCGCTCCAATAGGCGCCGCGATAGCGGTCCTTGATGCGGGCGCCGCCCAGCCGCAGGCGGATGCGCCGCTCCGACAATCCCAGTTCGCGGTGCAGGTCGCGTTCCCACAGCAGGCTCTCGCCGTCATAGAGCCGCAGGCTTTCCCAGCCGCGGTCGCCGAGCAGGCGATAGTCGAGCGCATCGGCCGCCGACGCCGTCACCACCTCGCCCATCCAGCGGTCCCCGAGCCGCAGGCTGGCGACGCTGCGCTCGCCGGTGGTGGCGAAGGTGCGGCGCGAGCGCAACGCCCGGCCGATGGTGGCGCGGTCGAGCCGGTCGGCCAGCACGCCGGTCAGCCCGCCGCGGGCACCGAACACGGCGGTGGCCGGCGCACCGCCGCCGCAGCGGCCCTGATGCTCGTCGCTGCTGGCCGAGGCGCCGAGCCGGTAGCCGCGGGCCAGCGCCTCGGCATAGACCCAGTGGAACTGGCCCCAGGCGGAACCGATTTCGATCAGCCGTTCCAGTTCGGGATGGTGCCAGTCCAGATTGCAGCGCCGGCCGCCGACATGCGGGATCAGCAGATGGCCTTCCGGGTCGTCCTGATAGGCGGCATAGAGATCGTCGAGCGGCCAGGCGCCGGGGCGCAGCTTGCCGCGCGTCGACTCGTTCCACTCGAAGGAGCGGACCGGCTGTCCCCGGCTGTCGATGGGGAATTGCGGCACGCCGTCGCGCAGGAAGACGACATTGTGATCGCCGCCCGCCGCCGAGTTGCCGCACCATTCGGTGCCGGGATAGCAGACGAAACGGTCCGCCTCGTTGAAGCGGTCGATCAGTCCGACCGCTTCGCTCCAGGCGTTTTCGGTGACGTTGAAGTCGTTGGCGGTGTAGCCCAGCACGTCCAGCCCGGCGACGTCGCGGCCGTAGGACAGGTTGTAGGCGGTGTCGTTGGTGCCGACCGTGTCGTTAGAATGGACATGCAGGTCGGCGTAATAGGCGCGCGGGGCGTTCTCCTCAACGGTGACGAAGGCTTCGGCTGGGACCAGCCCCTTCGCCGTTGCCGCGATGCGCCATTCGCCCTGCGCCAAGACCGCTTCCTGGCGATGGACCAGCCAGCCATAGGCATCCCTGTTGGGCGAGAGCGTCAGTTGCTGCGTGGTGTCGCCCTGCGGTCCCGTCAGGGTCAGGCTGGTGTCGATGGTGCCACCGGTGCAGCAGTTGCCCCAGATGTCCTCGGCGCGCAGCAGCAGGGTTGCCGGACCGGGGGTTGTCAGGCGCGGCGCCACCAGACGCAGGGCAGCGGGCGCGCCGGGAACGATGTCGAGCACGCAGTCTCCCGGCACCTCGGCATATTTCTGGCTGCCGAGCGGGTCGATGAAGACGCGGAAGCGGAAGCCCTGCTCGACGAAGCTCTGCACCCGCGTGCCCGGCCCGCCGCGCCGCCTGTCACCGAGCCGGATGACGATGCGGTCGCCGGGATTGAGGTAGCCGTCGATCACGTCGATGACGATGGCCTTCTGATAGGGGCGCTCGTGGCCCTTCTGGTCGAAGCGCACCTTCAGCGCCTGGATCGTCGCCGGACTCTGCCCCGGCACCAGCGGCCCGGCCTCGTATTCCGCCGAGACGTAGTTGGCGGCCTGCGGGTCGCTGGTCTGGAACAGCGCCCAGTCGGAATAGAACTTCATCGCCAGCTTGATGCCGGCCCCGTCGGCGAGGCCCGAGGCACCGACCTCGTAGACCAGCTGAAGCTCGGTCCATTCCCCGGCCACCAGCCGGCGGTGCGAACAGCTGGTCGATCCCAGGAAGGGGCGGTCCTTGTTGCGCTCGTACAGCCCGACCGGGGCGATGTGACGCCGGAAGGGTTGGGGTTCGGTTATGGCCTCGGACATGGCGACGTTTCCTCCGGCATCGTGGGTTTTCGGGTCGGGCGGACGGGACTTTCGGTGATCCAGGCGGTCATGCCGGCGATGGCGACATAGCGGACAGGAGGTTGGCGCCAGCCGGAGGGGCCGCATAAGCAGGGGGTGGAAAGAGTCACTGGAAATCCACTGCTCATTCCTGTGTTTTTCCCTGCACCCACCAATTCAGTGCGATAATACAATATAATACATATAATGCAATATGAGACAAATCGGGAATCGGGGTTTGGGTAACGCCGGCGCCGTCGTGAGGACATGCGGGCTTGAGCCGACCGGCCGCCGATGGCATCAAGGCGCGACCACCGGTCGATCGGGTCGGTCAATGAAGGGGAGAGGGCGGGGTGGCCCTGGTGCGAGACAATGCGACGGCGCTTTACCGCCAGATCGCCGACCAGTTGCGTGACGAGATCGCCGCCCGTCTGTTCGAGCCGTCGGGACGGCTGCCGACGGAAAACGAGATCGGCGCCCGCTTCGGCGTCAGCCGCGTCACCGTCCGGCTGGCGCTCGACCGGCTGGAAACGGAAGGGCTGATCGAGCGTCGCAAGGGCAAGGGCACCTTCACGGCGGGCAAGCGTGTCCAGCATCCGCTCGACCGCCTGCGCAGTTTCCACGAATCCCTGCGTCTGCAGGGCCTGGACGCCACGATGCGGCCGCTGTCGGCGCGGATGGTTGTGACGCCGCCTGATCTGCGGGAGGATTTCGGCGCCCGCTGCCTGGAGGTGTGCCGCCTGCATCTGGTCGATGGCGAGCCGGTGGCGCTGGGCCGCAGCCTGCTGCCGCCAGCCCTGGAGCCGGTCGACTGGCAGGCTGCCGGGCACAGGCCGATCTACGGCATGCTTCAGGATGTCGTTGGAAAGCCGGTCGGCGGCGCCGACATCGAGGTGAAGGCGGCAGCGGCCGAGGCGGAGGTGGCGGTAGCGCTCGGCCTGCCGGTGGGGGCGCCGGTGCTGGTGATGGACCGCCGCTCCGTCTTCGTCGGCGGCGGCTGCGCCGACCGTTCGGTGTTCCACATCCGGTCCGAACGCTACAGCTTCATCCTGTCCCACAGCTGGGACGGATAAAGTTCGGCCGGCGGCCCCGTCGCCCAGAGCACCGGAAGATGACATGGCGCGCAGTATCAAAAAAATGGCGTGTGAAAGCTGGAAAGCCGATACGGTTTCCTCCAGAACAGTCCGGCGGCCCATCGATCGCGGAGCTGATGGGTGCCGGGATTGACGGTGGATCTGCGACCCGGTCCGTGCGACGCTACACACCGCCCTTGCCGCCATGATTGCGAAAGGCGGCGTCAGCCTTCGGTTCCGATCCTCTCGTGCCTGCTGGAGGACTTCTTTGCCAGACGTCCTGTCCGATCCATCGGAAGAGCCGCCGGGTCAGCCGCGGGTGACCATGGTCCGCTCAACCGACGCCGCCGAACATGCCGGGCTGACGCGTGGCTGGTCGCTGGAATTCACACAGCTGTCATCCGGCCGGTTCGACGGCAGCCTGATCGACATCCGCCTCGACCGCATGCAGATTCTGCGCGATGTCGCCAACACCGCCCTCGCCAAACGGGGGCGGGCCTGGGACGGCTCCATCGTGTTCAGCCTGCCGATCGAAGCGCAGGGCGAAGGGCGTTTCGCCGGACGGCCGCTGATCTTTCCGGCCTGTCTGGTCACCGATGGACAGGACCTGGTGGAACTCTGCACGCCGCGGTCACTCGACCTCGCCTGCATCGCCGTGAACCGGTCCTGGCTACTGGAAATGGCGGAGACGCAAGGCCGCAAGCTGGCCGCCCAGCGCCTGCGTGGCGGCCGGCCCGGCCTGCATGGCTCCACCCCGACGATGCGGCGCCTGAAGCAGGCCGTCGCCGACGTGTTCGCGGATCTGCCGCGATTGACCCGGGCCCTGGATCATGACGGCGGCCGCGCCGGGCTGGAAAGCACGTTGGCCGACCTGCTGCTCGATACGCTTTCGGCGGAGGAGGAGGGCGACCGGCTGTCCATCGCGACCCCTCAGAAGCGGATCGCCGACAAGGCGCGGGCCTTTGTGATGGAGCATGCCGAACGGCAGCCGACGATCGACGACATCTGCCGCCATGTCGGTGTCAGTCGCCGCAAGCTGCAGAACTGCTTCCACGACGCCTTCGGCTTCAGCCCGACCCAGTTCCTGCGGATGATGCGGCTGGACGGGGTGCGGCGGGATCTGCGCGCCGCCGCCGGCGGGCCGGTCTCCATCGGTGAAATCGCCTCCCGCTGGGGCTTTTGGCATTGGAGCCGCTTCGCCGGAGAGTATCGCGCCCTGTTCGGCGAACTGCCGTCGGAAACGCTGCGCCGCCCGCGGGGGTGAGCGCGGGCGGCGGCGGTGGAAACGGCAATATTCGGGGTCAGAGCGCGTTGACGGGCGGCACCCGGCCGCTCCAGGGCTGTGCCGATTCCAACTGGCCAGCCAGGGAGAACAGCAGCTTTTCCTCGCCGAAGGGAGCGGCGAAATGGGAGCCGACGGGCAGGCCGTCGGCTGTCCAATGGAGGGGGACCGACATCGCCGGCTGTCCGGTCGCGTTGAACAGGGCGGTGAAGGGCGAGAAGCTGTGGAACAGGTCGATCAGATCATCCAGAGTCTGTGCCTCCTCCATGTCCAGCGCGCCGATGGCGACCGGCGGCTTCGCCAGCGTCGGCGTCAGCAGCAGGTCGAAATCGGTGAAGAGCGCTGCCATCCTCCGGCCCAGCGCGTGGATCCAGTCCACCGCGGCCGCATAGGCGGCACCGCTGACGTCGCCTTTGGCCCGCAGCAGGATGCGGGTGCGTGCCTCCAGCAGGGACTCGTCGGCGGGATGGCCGGACATCGCGCCGATCATGGTCAGCAGGCTGCGGGTCTGGGCGCCGATGATGGTGAAGACGGTGTCGTAGAATTCCGGGGCGCTGACCGGCAGTTCCGTTCCCTCAACCCGGTGGCCCAGGCTTTCGCACAGCCGGACGGTGTGGTCGATTGCGGCGAGGCAGTCGGGATGGGTCGGCCAGGGGGCGAGCGACCGCACCAGACCGATGCGCAGCGATTTCGGCGGACGCGACACCGCGTCGAGAAAGCGGCCGTCCTGTGCCGGTGCGGCATAGGGGTCGCCCGGGGCGGCGCCGGCGGAGGCGTCGAGCAGGGCGGCGCTGTCGCGCACCGACAGGGTGACGGCGTGGTTGATGCCCATGCCGGCCCAGCCCTCGCCCACCAGCGGGCCGATCGGCACGCGCCCGCGTGTCGGCTTCAGGCCGAAAACGCCGCAGCAGGAGGCAGGAACCCGCAGCGACCCGCCGCCGTCATTGCCGTGGGCGAAGGGCACCACCCGCGCGGCCACCAGCGCCGCCGCCCCGCCGCTGGACCCGCCGGCGGTGCGGCCGGGCGACCAGGGATTGCGCGTAGCGCCGAACAGCCGGGATTCGGTGCTGTAGGAGGTGCCGAACTCCGGCGAGGTGGTGGTGCCGGCGATGACGAGTCCGGCCTTGCGCAGCCGCCGGATCAACTCGCCGTCGAGCGGTCCGGTCGCCCGTTCGCACAGCAGCGACCCGTTGGTCATGCGGGCGCCCGCGACGGGCATGAACAGATCCTTGATGAAGGTGGGCACGCCGGCGAAGGGGGCGCCGTCCACGACCGGGCGCCGTGCCGTCTCCCGCGCCGTCTCGAACAGCGTCTCGACGACGGCGTTCAGCGCCGGGTTGACCCGTTCCAGCCGCGCGATGGTGTCGTCCAGCACCTCCAGCGGCGTGACGGCGCCCTTGCGGATCTGCTCCGCCAGATCGAGGCCGTCCCGCCAGGGAACGGTCGAAGCCAGGTTCTGCATGGAAATGGTCTCCGGGAAGGAAAAAGGGCCGCGGGAGTGGGACAGCGCTCCCGCGGCAGGGGGGAGAGAGGCAAGGATGGGGAAAGGGACAGGACGTCAGGCCGATCCGGGTTCGCAGGCCAGCGTGCTGCGGCGCAGGCCGACGACCAGCCAGACGGCGGCCAGCGCCAGCGTGGCGAAGCTGAAGACTGTGATCGCCATCGGCACGCCCCGGGCGGGGCCGGCGACCGCCGCGATCACCAGCGGACTGGCGAACTGGCCGAGATACAGGCAGGAGGTGAAGCCGCCGACGCCGCGCGCACGGGTTGCCTCCGGCAGATATTCCAGCAGCGGCGCCAGCGCGTTGGGCACCAGCAGACCGGCGCCGACACCGTGGATGACGACGGCGACCAGCACCGCCTCGTAGCTGGCGGCATGGACCAGCAGCCACAGCCCGACCGCCATCAAGGTCAGCAGCAGCGCATTGACCATGCGGGTGCCGATCCAGCGGCGCAGCACCGGCCACAGGATCGACCCTGCCAGCGATGCCAGCAGCCCCAGCCCGGCGCACAGTCCGATGAGGGTGGAGGAGGTGATGCCCAGTGCGACGACGATGCCGGGCGACTGCACCGGCACGACGAAGCTGGCCAGCATGCCGGCGAAGACCAGCAGATAGGCGACCGCCATGCTGCGCAGGACGCCATGGCCGAAGGCGGCCTTCGGACGCTGGGCGCGCGGGCTGCGTTGCGGTTCCCACAGGACCAGCGCCATCGCCGGGATCATCAGCAGCGGCAGAAGGTAGAGCAGGAACGGCGTCCGCCACGAGCTTTCGCCGGTGGCGCCGCCGATCACGAAGAACAGCGATCCGACGACGCCGATGGTCACCACCTGCCGGCCGATGTAGCGGGAGCGCTCGGCACCGCTCCAGTAATCGCCGACCAGGGTGGTGCAGCAGGTCATCACCATCGCCTCGGCGCAGCCGAACAGCAGGCGGGAGACCAGGATGAGCGACAGGTCGCTCAGCTGGCTGGGGGCGGCGCCCAGCAGCGCGTAGAGCAGGGTTGCCAGGATCAGCATCGACTTGCGGCCGAAACGGTCGGCCAGCCAGCCGGCGACCGGCGCGAACAGCGCGATGGCGAACGCCGGGCCGGCGACCACCAGGGGGATCAGCGCGTCGGCCTGCGGGGTGGTCGGGCCGAATTCGGCGCCGAGCTTGGGCAGCACCGGCGCAATCATTACCGAGCCGACGATGGTCAGGCTGCTGCCCAGCAGGATCACAGCACCCTGGCGCGCGGTGGCGCGGCGTGGCTGTCCGGTCAGCGGCGAGGGGTGGGGGTCGGTCATTGCCATGGCCCTCCTCAGAAGGAATAGGCGACGCGCAGCGCGGTCGCATAGCCCTGGGCACGGTTCTGCGCCCCGAACTCCTTGTAGGTGTGGAAGGCGATGAGCGGCATGCCGGGCTCGAAATAGCTGACCGCCGGCCCCAGCGCGAAGACGCGCGCCCGGTTGCCGTCACCCGATCCCGGACCGCGGTCGTCGGTGATCTGCTGGTACCAGTAGCCGCCGAGCCCGGCGGTGACGGGGCCGACATGCTGGCCGACGGCGAACTCGTGCTTGAACTCCATGCCGCTGCGGTAGTCTGTCTTGTGGTTGACCGTGTTGATGTCCAGTTCAAAGTTCGACGACACCTCGAACCCGCCGTCGGTGACATAGGTGACGCCGACCACCGGGGCAAAGGACCAGTGGTTGGTGCCCGGATTGAACAACCGGTTGACGTCATAGGCGCCGGTCGGCGCCTGTACCTGGGCGATGGCGTTGACGAACAGCGATTTCGACTGCCATTGCAGCATCACCGGAAACAGCTGGATGTCGCCCAGCTTGAAGGTCTGGCTTTCCAGCCGCAGCGGGCCGCCCGGCGTCGGCACCGACAGGTGCCCGCCGATGTCGAGGAAGGGGACGATGCCGCCGAAGCCGACATTGGCGCCGAGGAACTGTGTCTCGGTCATCTTGATGTAGGCGGCGCCGACCGAGAGGGTGTTGATGCGGAAGTCCGACAGCCGGGTGTTGCCGGCGCCGTCCTTGACCGAACTGGCGGTGTAGAAGTTGGTGCGCATGCCGAGCGTGCCGTAGGGCGTCGGCGGCGGCAGGATACCGGCCCCGAATTCGAACACGCCGAACGGGGCGGTCGGCGCCCCGCCTTCGGTGGCGAGCGCCGGCGTGGCGTCGAGGTTTGCCCAGAGACCCGCGCAAAGGGTCAGGGCGGCGGCAAGCGGTCTCCAGACCCGGCACATCGTGTGGGGGATGGTCATGATGCTCCCTGTTTTTTAAATTGGTTTGTAGGAAAAGCTTAATCAGGAGAATGCGGATCGGTTATCCGGATTCGGCATAAATCGCCGAGGTGCGTGAGACAGGGAGAGAAAGCGGAAAAAGAAAATGGGCCAGCCCAAAGGGCCGGCCCGCGTAGACGCTCAAAGAGTGCAAGCAATCATAGATTTACATCGCGATACAGACTGATTTGATTTCGGTGTATTGGTCGATGATGCTGCGGCCATGCTCGCGCCCGATGCCGGATTGCTTGAAGCCGCCGAAGGGCAGGTTGGGGTCGACGGGGATGTGGCTGTTCACCCACACCGTGCCGGCCCGCAAGTCGCGGATTGCCCTGGTGATCGCCGCGAAGTCGTTCGACCATATGCTGGCCGCGAGGCCATAGCCGCTGTCGTTGGCACGGTGGAGCGCGTCGTCCAGATCCTTCACCGGCGTTACGGTGACGACCGGGCCGAAGATCTCCTTCTGGATCGCCGGGTTGGCGTGGTCGGCATCGACGATCAGCGTCGGCTCGAAGAAATAGCCCGGCCGGTCGGGCCGGCGGCCTCCGGTCAGGATCGTGGCGCCGGCTTCCGCCGCCTCGCCGACGATGGCGTCGACGGCGTTGCGATGGCGGGCCGACACCAGCGGTTGGAGGTCGGCCGACGGGTCAAGCCCGGAACCGAGGCGCATCGACTTCATGACCGCTTCCAGATCGCCGACCACGCGGTCGTAGAGCGGCGCATGGACGTACAGCCGGCTGGCGGCGGCGCAGACCTGTCCCTGGTTCAGGAAGCAGCCCATGGCCAGCCCCGGCAGGATGGCGCCGACATCGACGTCCGACAGGACGATCAGCGGGTTCTTGCCGCCAAGCTCCAGCGAGAAGCTGGTCATGTTGGTCAGCGCACCGATGCCGACCTCGCGCCCGACCGCCGTCGATCCGGTGAAGGTGACCTTGTCGATGCCGGGATGGCGGGCCAGCGCGGCGCCGATGGTCGAACCGCCGCCGGTGACGATGTTCAGCACCCCGTCCGGCAGGCCGGCCTCGCGCGCCAGCTCCCCCAGACGCAGGACGGTCAGCGGCGTTTCCGCCGCCGGCTTCAGGACGACGGTGCAGCCGCAGGCGAGCGCCGGGGCGATCTTCCACAGCGCGATCATCAGAGGGAAGTTCCACGGCACGATGGCGCCGACGACGCCGACCGGTTCGCGCAGGGTCAGGCCGGTGTGACGGACGCCGGGCGGCATCGGGATCGACAGGTCCAGGGTTGAGCCTTCGATCTTGGTCGCCCAGCCGGCCATGTAACGGACATACTCGACCGACGCCCCGACCTCGATCGCGCGGGAGATGGTGATCGACTTGCCCTGGTTGATCGTCTCGATCTGCGCCAGTTCCTCGCCATGCGCTTCGATCAGGTCGGCGAGCCGGTGGATGCGGCGTTCGCGGTCGGCAGGCCGCATGCGGCTCCACTCGCCCTCCAGCGCCCGGCGGGCGGCGGCGACGGCCCGGTCGAGGTCGCCGGTGGTTGCCGACGCGACGCTGCCGATGACGGCGCCGGTGGACGGGTCGTGGACCTCCATCCTGCGGTCGGATGTGGCGGGCACGGACTTGCCGTCGATGAACAGCTGGTGGTCCTTGCGCAGGAAGGCGTCGACTTCGGGAAGGACGGGGACGAGCCCGTCCGGCATCAGCTCACTCATGGTCGTATCCTCTCCCTCTCCGCCCCGTCGATGCGGGGCGGAGCTTGTCGTTTTCGTTGTGAAAGGTGTGTGGTCAGGCCTTGCCGAGGCCGAGCTGGGCGTGGCGGGCGGGATTGCGCCGGCGCAGCGCCACGGCCCGCAGGATGCCGGCGATGCCCGCCACCGGCAGAAGGGCCGGCAGGACCCAGGACAGCGGGCCGGAATTGCCGGTCAGCACGTCGAAATGCAGGATCGCCAGCACCAGGACCGCCGACAGCAGCACTCCGGAGATCACCGGCATCAACAGGGTGCTGAAGACGCCCTGGTCGAGGTCGGCGCGCTTGCGGAAGAACCGCACCACCGCGAAGGAGGTCAGCGCCATCAGCGCGATGACGCAGAGGGTGGCGAGGTTGGTCAGCCACGAGAACAGGGTGAGCAGCGGATCGGACCCGGCGATGACGAAGGCGGTCATGATGAAGAAGGCGATGCCGGTCTGGAGCACCGAGCCGGCATGCGGGCTCTTGTGGACCGCATGGGTCTGGCCGAGGATTTCCGGCAGCAGCCCCTCGCGGCCGATGGAGTAGAAATAGCGGGCGGCCGAATTGTGGAAGGCCAGAAGGCCGGCGTAGACACTGCTGACCAGCAGCGCGCTCATCGCGGTGGTCAGCCAGGGGCCGGCATAGCGATCGGCCAGGGTGAAGATGAACAGGGTGGGGTCGGAAAGGCCGGCGATGGTGTCGACCAGCGTTCCGGCCCCGGCGCCGACCACCATGCACCAGGCGGAGAAGGCATAGAAACTGCCGATCAGCAGCACCGACAGGTAAGTGGCAAGCGGGATCGTGCGCTCCGGATTCTTCGCCTCCTCGCCGTAGATCGTCGTCGCTTCAAAGCCGACGAAGGAGGCGAAGCAGAACAGGATGCCGATGGCGGGCGCGCCGGTCATCAGGGCCGGCAGGGTGAAGGACACCGTGGTGGGGCCTTCCGCACCGCCGCTCCTGAGGATGAGGAAGTCGAGGATGAGGACCACGACATATTCTCCGACGACCAGCAATCCCAGCAGCTTGGCCGACAGATCCACCTGCCGGTAGCCGAAGATGGCGACCGTCGCCATCGCGGAATAGGCCCAGACCCACCAGGGCAGGTCGATGCCGGCAATCTCCTTCACGAAGGCCGCGGTGGCGACGCCATGCAGCCCGTACAGCCCGACCTGCATGGCGTTGTAGCCGAGAATGGCCAGCGCCGCGCCGGCGGCCCCCAACTGGCCGCCGAAACCGCGGGCGATGAAGGCGTAGAAGCCGCCGGCGTGGGTGACGTGGCGGGCCATGGCGGTATAGCCGGCGGAGAAGATCAGCAGGATGGCGATGACGATCAGCAGAAGCGATGGCAGGCCGGCGCCGTTGCCCAGCAGGAAGCCGATTGGCATGCCGCCGGCCACGGCGGTCAGCGGCCCGGCGGCCGAGATGACGAAGAACACGATGAAGCCGACGCCCAGGGCGCCTTTTCTCAAGTCTGTGGACGCATTTCCCTGAACCGGTGTCGTCATTTGGCCTCTCCGGACTGGCCGGCCCCGTCGGGCCGGCATTGGCGAATGAGGGGTCGCGGGGAGAGCCCCCGGTCCGGGATGGGCGGACCGGGGGCCTCGCGGCGCCGAACCGTGCGATCAGACCACCGCGAAGTAGTTCTTGGTGAAGACCGGGCTATCGATCCGCCACAGGATCGGCGTGCCCTTGCGGATGAACCAGCTGTCGCCCGGCCCGTAGGTCTGCGACTGGCCGGTGGTCTCGTCGGTCAGGGTGACGGTCCCTTCGACCACGGTGGCATGCTCGGTGAAGGGATAGACCATGCGGAAGCGGCCTTGCGTGCAGGAGAACCAGCCGCAGCTGACCGGGGCGTCGGGAGCGCCGAATTCCATTTTGCCGAAGGCCTTCACCTCGCCTTCGAGGATTTCGGAGCCGAGATCGGCGACCGTGCCCCAGGGATCGAGTTGGGCGGGCGGCTGGCCGGGCTTGATCGGAAGCATGAGGTTTCCTTTTCCTTGGTCGTCTTGGTGGAGAAGGGGGGAAGCGGACGGGGAGTCAGCGGCGGCCGTTGAAATAGCCGGACAGCTGGTGCCAGCTCTTGGCCACCGACATCACGGCGGGGCGCAGGCTGTTTTTGCCGAAGATGTTCAGGTGCGGGATCGAACTCATCAGGTCGTAGCGTTCGGTCCGCTCGCTCATGCCTTCGGCCAGCACCTTGCAGACGATGTGGCTGGGGGTGACGCCGAAGCCGGAATAGCCCTGGACATAGAAGGCGTTGGGCCGGCCGGGAAGGCTGCCGATCTGCGGGAACAGGTTGGCCGAGCAGGCCATCGGTCCGCCCCAGGCCAGCTCGATCTTCACGTCGGCCAGATAGGGGAAGATCTTCAGCATGCGTGCCCGGTTCCAGTCGGCCAGATTTCCCGGCACGTAATCCAGGTAATCGGTCGCGGCGCCGAACAGCAGGCGGTTCTCGTTGGTGACCCGGTAATAGTCTATGATCGGCCGGATGTCGCTGTAGGCGCCGCGGATCGGGCTGATCTTCAGGATCAGCTCCTCGGGCAGCGGTTCGGTCGCCATCTGGAAGGCGTAGGTGTTGATCGTCTTGGGCGCGATGGTCGGCTCCAGTCCGTTCAGGAAGGAATCGCAGGCCCACAGCAGCTTGGCGGCACGCACGCTGCCGGCGTTGGTGCGCACGGTGATGCGGTTGCCGTACTCCACCGCGATGACCGGGCTGTTCTCGAAGATGCGGGCGCCATGGCCGGCCAGCGCCTTCGCCTCGCCCAGCAGCAGGTTCAGCGAATGGACGTGCCCGCCGCCCATATGCTTCAGCGCCGCACAATAGGCGGTCGAGCCGACGACTTCCTGCACCTTGTCCCCGGTGACGAGTTCGATGTCGTCGTCGGGCGAGACCTGCTGGAACTCCTTCAGCCAGGTCTTCAGCGTGTTCGCCTGCCGTTCGTTGAAGGCGAGATAGCCGTAGCCGTTGCGGAAATCGGCATCGATGTCGTAGCGGGCGATGCGCTCGCGGATGATGCCGGCGCCGAGGTTGGCGATGCCGAACAGCACCTCCAGCCCCTTGTCGCCGACATGCTTCTTCACCTTTTCCAGGTCATGGCCGATGCCGGCCATGACCTGTCCGCCGTTGCGCCCGGTGCCGCCATAGCCGAGATGGCGCGCCTCCAGCACCACGATGTCGGTGATGCCTTTCTCGGCCAGTTCCAGCGCCGTGTTGATGCCGGAAAAGCCGCCGCCGATCACCACCACGTCCGCGTCGAGATCCTGCGTCAGCCGGGGAAAGGCGAGATCGTATTTCCGTGTCGCCGTGTAATAGTTCAGGGCATCCAGCTTGTTCATGGCCTGCGTATTCATGGGAGTGCTCATGATGATCCGTGCCTGCGGGCGGTCGGCCCCGATGGGAAGCGTGACGGCCATCCCACCTTCGGGAGCGGTGGCGGGAGCCGGATGTTCTGGTGCCGGTTGGTGCCGATCTGACGAAAGCATGACATCGGCGCGGGGGCGCCAACTTGATCCAAGCCGCCAGATTCTTGATATTATGCGCCACTGTGCAAAAGGTTTAAGCAGAGGCATTCATTGATTAAATAGTATGCAGATTGCCCATTTTTAAACAATGCTGCCACAGCGGAACGCTTGTGATGCGAGCAATAATCGGCCTGGAAGCCTCGACGCACCTGATGGTAGGCGCCAATTTTTTGATAGTTCGCGCCAGTTGACGCCGGGAAGCATGGGCAAGCGGCTTGGCTGGTCAGCGGGCCGACATGCCAGGGTGCTGGCAGGTCAACGGGTTTGGGCGGCCTTGCGGTAGGCCGACGGCGTGCAGCCGAACCAGCGGCGGCAGGCGCGGGTGAAGCAGGCGCCATCCGCATAGCCCAGGATATGGGCGATCTCCGTGACCGACAGCCGGGTGTCGGTCAGATAGGTTTCGGCAAGGCTGCGGCGCTTGTCCTGCTTGATCGCGGCGAAGCTGCCGCCGGAATTGTGCAGCACGCGCTGGAGCGTGCGGGCCGACACGCCGACCGCCCGCGCCGCGGTGGCGACATCGAACCGGCTGCCGTCGGGAAGATGGTCGGCCATCAGTCGGCGCACCTCGTCCTCGATGGAGCGGACGGGCATCGCGCGCTCGTGCAGGGTGCGCAGGTGGTGTTCGACGATTGAGCCGACCCGGCGGTCCATCAGGTTGCCGGCGATCGACAGGGTGGCGGCCGGAAACACCAGGGCGTTGACCCCCTGGTCGAAATAGAGCGGGGCGCCGAAGAAGGCCTCGTGCGGCTGGCGGTTGGGCGGGGCGCTGTGCTCGAAATGAACCTCCAGCGGGCGCCAGCTCTGGCCGGCCATGGCACGCATCAGCGTGGTGACCAGGGCCAGCGAATGTTCGGCGTCCTGCCGGCGGCGGACGATCCGGGTGTCCTCGATGCGGTAGCGGAAGACGCAGGCATCGCCCTCCCGCACCACGCTGCTGGTCGTCCCTTGCTGGACCATGCCGATGTAATCGGTGAAACCCTTCAGCGCGGCGCCGATGGTCGGCGAGCTGATGAACAGGAGACCCAGCGGGCCGAGGGTGAAGGGCGTGACGTCGCGAGCGGCGAACAGCCCCAGATTGGGGTCACCGACCTGGACCGCGGCGTTCTCGAAGGCCGCCACGTAATTGCGCAACGGTATTTCCCGGTATGGGTCGGCAAGCAGGGACTCCGACAGGCCGAAGCGTTCCAGCAGCGCGTCGGGTGACTGCCCCCGGCGTTTCAGCGCGTCGACCAGCGGCTGGACGATCGCCGCCCAGGCCTTCGGTTCGCGATCATAGGGCGCGGATGGCTGCATGGCGGGTTTTGACGCTGACGATTGCGGAGGTCGGGCCGGACCGGGGACGATCCGGATGATTGCCCGATCCGGCCATGCCCTTCAAGATCACCGATGTCAGACTGCCCTCTTGGCGGTTGCGGTCGCCGGGCCGGCCGGCAGGGCCGCCCGCAGGATCGCCGTGAAAGCGGCCAGCAGCGGCGCGCGCTGTGTCGGGTCGCGGGCGACCGTGGTCGCCGCTTCGCGCAGGGAACCGTTGACGAGGATCGCAGCGGCGCCGGCGAGGTCCGGCGGCCAGCCCAGTCCGCTCAGATCCTCGGCGATCATCGCGGTGAAGCGGCCGGAGGTCTCGCCGATCACCGGTTCCAGCAGGGGGCTGAGCGCCGGGCTGAGCATCATGTAGAAGCGCCCGACCCGCGGTTCGGCGCAAATGTCGAGCAGAGCCTGTGCCAAGGCCAGGATTCGCGCCTCCGCATCCGGGGCACCGGCCCGCAGGCCGAGCCCGCGCTCCAGAACCCGTTCGCCGATGCTGCGGTACAGGTCCCGCAGCATCTCGTCCAGCCCGCCGGGAAAATAGCTGTAGGCGGTCGTCTTGGAGGCGCCGGCCTGTCGGGCCGCCGCCTCGACTGAGCAGGCGGACAGGCCGCCATCGGCGAACAGGTCGAGAAGGGCGTTCAGCAACTCCTGACGGTTTCTCAGGCGGTTGCGTTCGCGCAGGCTTATGGGTCGGTCGGTCGTCATGGCCGAAGTATAGGGTGCGGTGCCGCCGGCAAAAACCCAAAACCGACGGTGCCGCCGAAAACTGGAAAAAAAGTTCAGAAATCGGATATGGTGTTCTTGATCCGGGCGAGCGGTCTGGGTATCGTGGCGTCGACGGGTCACCGATCCGACCGGATCGCCGTTGACGCACCGGCCCATCGCCTCGCCTAGAACCGGCGATGCCAGACCGGCAGCACGCCGTTGACCAGTCCCGAAATTCCGCAAGCTCTTCCGCAACCCGTCGCTGCGACTCCGGAAAAAGAGACTCCCATGTCGATATCCACCAGTTCGGCCTTTCCCATGCCCACGGACGCATCGCTGCTGGAGCGCCGCCGGCAGGTCCTGGGGCGGCATTCGCCGCTGTTCTATGACAGACCCCTTCATGTCCGGCGGGCCGAGGGGGTGTGGATCGAGGATACCGATGGACGCCGTTATCTGGACGCCTACAACAACGTGCCGCATGTCGGGCACTGCCATCCCCATGTCGTCGAGGCGCTGTGCCGGCAGGCCTCGCAGTTGAACGTCCACACGCGCTATCTTCACGAGGCGGTGGTGGAGTATGCCGAGCGCCTCGTCGCCACTTTCGACGCGCCGCTGTCGGTGGCGATGCCGACCTGTACCGGCAGCGAGGCGAACGAGCTGGCGCTGCGCATCGCGCGCTTCGTGACCGGCGGGCAGGGGATCATCGTCAGCAGCTTCAGCTATCACGGCAACACCGCCGGCCTTGCCGCGGCGACCACCGGCCTGCCGGCGCCCGAGGCGCTGGCGCCCCATGTGCGCGCGGTCGGGATTCCCGATCTGACCCATTGGCAGGGCGATCCGGCCGCGCTGGCCGCCCGCTTCGCCGAACAGGTGGCAGATGCGGTCCGCTCGCTCCAGGCCGATGGCATCAGGCCGGCGGCGATGCTGTTCGACACGCTGTTCTCCACCGAAGGGCTGCCCGCCGTGCCGAAGGGCGCGCTGGAACAGGCGGTCGCCATCGTCCGTCAGGCCGGCGGCCTGTTCATCGCCGACGAGGTGCAGCCCGGCCTGGGGCGGACCGGCGACCATATGTGGGGCTATCAGGCCTATGATCTGGTGCCGGACATCGTGACGATGGGAAAGCCGCTGGGCAACGGCCACCCGCTGGCCGGGCTGGTGACGCGGCCGGACTATGTCGAGGCCTTCGGATCGAAGGCGCTGTATTTCAACACCTTCGCCGGCAATCCGGTCTCGGCGGCGGTCGGGTCGGCTGTGCTCGACGTCATCGAACGGGAGGATTTGCAGGGCAATGCCCGCCGGGTCGGCGCGCATATCCAGGCGGGCTTGCAGCGGCTGGCGTCGCGCCACGGCCTGATCGCCAGCGTGCGCGGGCGCGGCCTGTTCTTCGGGCTGGAACTGATGCGTGACGGGCGGCCGGCGGCGGCGGAAGCCAGGCGCCTGATCAATGACATGCGGGATCGCGGCGTGCTGATCAGCCGGATCGGGCCGGACGACAATATCCTCAAGATGCGGCCGCCGATGCCCTTTTCCGTCGCGGATGCCGACCTGCTGCTGTCGACGCTCGACGGCGTCCTTTCGGATCTGTGAGGCGGCCGATGAAGGAGTTCTTCGCGCTGGCTCCCGCCGAGCAGATCGCCCGCATGCACCAACTGGCCCGCAGCGCCCTGTCCCGCTGGCCCGGGCGCTATGGGGAGCCGGAGCTGATCAAGTACCGCGAGAACGCGGTCTACAGCGTACGCGACGCCGGCGGCGCCCGCTTCGCCCTGCGCATCCACCGCTTCGCCTATCACAGCGATGCCGCGCTGCTGTCGGAACTGCAATGGATGGCCGCGCTGCGCGAGGCCGGGCTCGCCGTTCCCGCCGTGATCCCGGCGCGCGACGGGGCGCTGATGGTCAAGGTCCGCGTGCCGGACGTGCCGGAGCCGTTGCAGGTGGACATGCTCGGCTGGCTCGACGGCCGGCCGGTCGGTTCGGTGGAGGCGGGGATCGCCGGTTCGCCGGCCGAGGTGGCGGCGCTGTACCATCAGGTCGGCCGTCTGGCGGCAGAGCTGCACGCCCATACGGCGTCGTGGGAGCGTCCGGCCGGCTTCGTCCGCCATGCCTGGAGCGCGGAGGGAATCCTGGGCAGCGAGCCGCTGTGGGGCGATTTCCGCGCGCTGCCGGAACTTGCGCCGCACCGAGCCCTGATCGACCGGGCCTGTGCGCATCTGGAGCGCGACCTGCTGGAGTTCGGCCGCTCACCCGACCGGTTCGGGCTGATCCACGCCGATTTCGTGCCTGAGAATCTGCTGTGGAGCGACGGCAGGGTCATGCTGATCGATTTCGACGATGCCGGCTATGGCTGGCACATGTTCGAGCTGGCGACCGCCCTCTATTTCCATGTCGGCCGGCCCGGCTTCGGGATCGTCCGCGATGCGCTGGCCGCCGGATACCGCTCCGTCCGTCCGCTTCCCGACGAACAGTGGCGGCATCTCGGGCTGTTCCTGCTGCTGCGCAGCCTGACCTATCTCGGCTGGGTCCAGACCCGCAGTGAAACGGAAACCGCGCGCGCCATGACCCCGCACTTCGTCGGCACCACCGTCGGGCTGGCCGGGGCCTATCTCGCCGGCCGGTGAGATCCGGTTCCAGCCCGGCGGTTCCATGCCGGCGACGATCCCCCGGATCGATAGGAAATTGACGGCCGCGAATATTTGGTATAAATCATAACAATCATGGAGCAAAACGATGCGTGGCCGCCGGCCTCGCGCACGCCAGCCGCGTGCCGCATCGCCGCCGCCGGACAAATCCAAAAAATCGGGAGGGAAGCGTATGGAGTCCGCCACGGGCCAGCCGTCTCCAGCGGCAGGCGTCACCGCAAGCGCTGACGAAGCCGTCGCCGTGGTGCGCGAGGTCTATCGCCGCGTCGGCGCCATCGGTCTGGAACTGGCCGACATCACCGGCAATGTGCAGGAGGTGGCGGCGGTGGTGGACCGGCAGGGCGCGCAGTTCCGCACCCTGCGCAGCGCCGCAGCAGCAATGACCGCGACCAACGCCGCCATCGACCGCACCGCCGAACAGGCCAGCGCCGCCGCCGAATCCGCAACCGGCGAGATCGCCCGGTCGCGCAGCGCCGTCGCCGATGCGGTGCGCAAGATCGCCGAACTGATCGACGGCGTCACCCGCATGGAACGGCAGCTTGCCCTCGTCAGCAATTCGCTGGGTCAGGTGGCGTCGGTGTCGCGGGCGATCCAGGCCATCGCCAAGCAGACCAACCTGCTGGCGCTGAACGCCACCATCGAGGCGGTGCGGGCGGGCGAGGCCGGGCGCGGCTTCGCCGTGGTGGCGACGGAGGTGAAGGAACTGGCCCGCCAGACCCAGACGGCGACCGTGCAGATCGGCGACACCGTGCACGCCCTGACCTCGCAGGTGTCGGGCCTGATCCAGGACGGCGCCGCCGCCACCGCCAGCGCCACGCTGGCCCGCGAGGGTACCGCGCTGATCGAGCGGGTGGTGGCGGGGATGGAAGGGGCGGTCGCCACCGTCCACGACGCCACCCATGCCATCGCCGAGGGCGTGCGCGCCAATCTGAAGGACTGCACCGCGGTCGAACGGGAGCTGGACGAGCTGGAACAGGCCGTCGCCGGCTCCTCCGGCCATCTGACGGCGGCGAACCGTCGGCTGGAAACGCTTCTGGAACTCAGCGAGACGCTGATCGACCATATCGGCACCGGCCCGGTGGCGACCGACGACAGCCCCTTCCTCGCCGCGACGGTGGAGGCGGCGGCCCGGGTGTCCACCCTGTTCGAGCAGGCGGTGGAGTCCGGCGAGATCGCTCTCGGCGATCTGTTCGACGAGACCTACCGGCCGATTCCGGGCACCAACCCCGAACAGGTTCTGACCAGATTCACCGCCTTCACCGACCGGGTTCTGCCGGCGGTGCAGGAGCCGTTGCTGGACCTTGATCCGCGCGTCGCCTTCGCCACCATCGCCGACCGCAACGGCTATCTGCCCACCCACAACCACCGATACAATCAGCCGCAGGGGCCGGACCCCGTGTGGAACGCCGCGCATTGCCGCGGGCGACGGCTGTACCGCTTCCGCGCCGGGCTGAAGGCGGCCAGTTCGCCGCGCCCGTCGATCCACACCATGCCCCGCGACATGGGGGGCGGCAAACGGGTGCTCATCACCATCCTGAATGCGCCGATCCTGGTGCGCGGGCGCCATTGGGGCGCCTTCAGCATCGCGCTGCTGCCGGCCGCCGGCTGACGCCTTACGGCACGCGCTTCAAGGACGCGATTCTGGCGTTGACGCGTTCATAACTGTTATATAACATAACAATATGCCTGAAGGTTCATCCGCTGCCCAACGGCAGCAGGGCGGATTGGAGACTCCCATGGAAGACATGTCTGTTGCCGCGCCGACCGACCTGCTGATCGGCGGCCGGGCGGTTCCCGCGACCGGCGGGCGCCGGTTCGAGCGCCGCAACCCGATCACCGGCGGGGTGGCGACGGTGGCCGCCGCCGCATCCGCGGCCGACGCCGGTGCCGCGGCGGAGGCGGCACTGGCCGCTTTCGCCGGCTGGTCGGAAACCGGGCCGAACACCCGCCGAGCGCTTCTGCTGAAGGCCGCCGATGCGCTGGCCGCCCGCGCCGACGATTTCGTCGCGGCGATGGCGGCGGAGACCGGGGCGACCGAAGGGTGGGCGCGCTTCAATGTGATGCTTGCCTCGTCGATGATCCGCGAGGCGGCGGCGCTCACCACCCAGATCGCCGGCGAGGTGATCCCGTCCGACAAGCCCGGCTGCCTCGCGATGGCGGTGCGCCAGCCGGTCGGCGTCGTGCTGGGCATCGCGCCGTGGAACGCGCCGGTGATCCTCGGCGTGCGCGCCGTCGCCACCGCCATCGCCTGCGGCAACGCCGTGGTGCTGAAGGCGTCGGAGCTTTGCCCGCGCACCCATGCGCTGATCGGTCGGGCCTTCCAGGAGGCCGGCCTGCCGGACGGGGTGGTCAATGTCGTCACCAACGCGCCGGAGGATGCGGCGGAGGTGGTCAACGCCCTGATCGACCATCCCGCCGTCAGCCGCATCAACTTCACCGGATCGACCCGCGTCGGCCGGCTGATCGCCCAGCGGGCGGCGGCGCAGCTGAAGCCGGTGCTGCTGGAATTGGGCGGCAAGGCGCCCTTCCTGGTGCTGGACGATGCCGATCTGGACGAGGCGGTGAAGGCCGCCGCCTTCGGCGCCTTCTTCAACCAGGGCCAGATCTGCATGTCGACCGAGCGGATCGTGCTGGACGCCAAGGTGGCTGATGCCTTCCTGGCGAAGTTCGCCGCCAAGGCCGCCACGCTGGTCGCCGGCGACCCGCGCGAGGGGCGCACGCCGCTGGGCTCGGTGGTGGATCTCGGCGCCGCCCGCCATGTGCAGTCGCTGATCGACGACGCGGTCGCCAAGGGGGCGGTGCTCCACCGCAACGGCGCGCCCGACGGCACGCTGCTGCCGGCGGCGATCCTCGACCATGTCACGCCGGAGATGCGGATCTACGCCGAGGAATCCTTCGGCCCGGTCGTCACCATCGTCCGCGTCGATGGGGAAGAGCAGGCGGTGGCCGTCGCCAACGACACCGAATACGGCCTGTCGGCCGCCGTCTTCACCCGCGACACGGCGCGCGGCCTGCGCGTCGCCCGGCGCATCCGCTCCGGCATCTGCCATGTCAACGGCCCGACCGTGCATGACGAGGCGCAGATGCCCTTCGGCGGCGTCAAGGCCAGCGGCCATGGCCGCTTCGGCGGCAAGGCCGGCATCGACACCTTCACCGAACTGCGCTGGATCACGGTCGAGACCCAGCCCGGCCATTTCCCGATCTGACGCCCGACTGACGCCCTGGGGCGTCGTCCCGACATATCTCAAAGAATACCAGAGGAAGCCAAAGATGACGACGCAGCCGCAGACCACCGCCAATCCGGACACCGCAGACGTGGTCTCCATCGAGTTCGAAAACGGCGTCGCCTGGGTCACGCTGAACCGGCCGGACAAGCGCAACGCGATGAACCCGACGCTGAACGCCCGCATGCTGGAGGTGCTGGACGCGCTGGAGGTGGACGACCGCTGCCAGGTGCTGGTGCTGACCGGGGCCGGCGATTCCTTCTCCGCGGGCATGGACCTGAAGGAGTATTTCCGCGAGACCGAGGCCAAGGGCCACATGGCGACCCGCCGCGCCCAGCGCGATTCCTACGGCTGGTGGCGCCGCCTGCGCTGGTTCGAGAAGCCGTCGATCGCCATGGTCAACGGCTGGTGCTTCGGCGGCGCCTTCTCCCCGCTGTTCGCCTGCGATCTGGCGGTCGCCGCCGACGAGGCGCAGTTCGGCCTGTCGGAGATCAACTGGGGCATCATCCCCGGCGGCAACGTCACCAAGGTGGTCGCCGACCTGATGAGCCAGCGCGAAGCCATGTACTACATCCTGACCGGCGAGACCTTCGACGGCCGCAAGGCGGCGGAGATGAAGCTGGTCAACTTCTCCGTCCCGCGGGCGGAGCTGCGCGCCAAGGTCCGCGCGATCGCCGACAACCTGCTGGAAAAGAACCCGCACACCCTGAAGGCGGCCAAGGACGCCTTCAAGCGCGTGGTTGAAATGCCGTTCGACGCCGCGGAGGATTATCTGGTGGTCCGTCAGGAATCGCTGAACTTCCTCGACAAGTCGGAGGGGCGCAAGCAGGGCATCAAGCAGTTCATCGACGACAAGACCTATCGTCCGGGGCTCGGCGCCTACAAGCGCGGCTGAAATCCGACGAATGAATGATCGGCCGCGCCGGCGGCAGAAGCCCGAATCAAACGGGCAAGGCCGGCGCGGTCGGAAATGGGAGGGTGGGAATGTCTGTGACCGAACCCGGAGAGTCCGGGGATGGCGGGACCGGTGCCGGCCTGCGCTGGGAAGCGCCCGATCCAGTTGCCTATCAGGCCGCGGTTCAGCCGGATGCCCTGGCCTGCGTCGACCTCGCCACCGGCGAGCGGTTGACCTACGAGGCGCTGCATCGGCGGATCGATTTCTGTGCGGCGTGGCTGATCCGCTGCCTGGATGTAGAGCCGGGGCGGGGCGCCGGCGGGCGGCGGGTCGTCTGGCTTGGCCGCAACAGCATCGACCAGCTGATCACGGCCTTCGCCTGCGTCCGTGCCGGCGCCGTGTTCGTGCCGCTGAACTGGCGGTTGACGGTGCCGGAGCTGGCGGTGCTGGCCGCCGACGCGACGCCGTCGCTGCTGATCCATGGCGACGGATTCGCCGCGACGGCGCAGGGTGTCGTCGAGACCGTGCGGGAAAGGGTGCCGGGACTGCGTCCGGTGGATGCGGCATTGGTGCGCAGCGCACAGGAAGGCGGGGAGCCGGTCGCCGGGCTGCCGCCCATTGCTCCACCGCCGCGCGACGCCGGGGCGCCGTCGATCATCATCTACACCTCCGGCACCTCGGGCCAGCCGAAGGGCGCCATCCACACCGAGCAGACCGCCTTCTTCACCGCGACCAACTTCGCCCTGCTGAACCGGGTCGATCATCGCAGCGTCTTCCTGTGCGACATGCCGCTGTTTCATGTGATCGGCATCGTCACCATCTGCCGCACCACGCTCCTCCAGGGCGGCACGCTGCTGCTGTCGCCCGGTTTCGACCCGGTGCTGACGCTGGAGCGGATGTCCGATCCGGCGCTGGGGATCACCCATTACATGTGCGTGCCGCAGATGGCGCAGACCCTGCGCCAGCAGCCGGGCTATGATGCGGCCAAGCTGTCGCGGCTGGTCTTCTTCGGCACGGGTGGCGCGCCCAACCCGCCCGCGCTCGTGCGGCGCTTCGTCGAGGACGGCGTGCCGATGGCCGATGGCTATGGCAGCAGCGAGGGCGGCACCGTTCTGGGCATGCCGGTGGGCAATCTGTCGCGCATCGCGGCGAAGGCGGGATCCGCCGGTCTGCCGCCGGCCTCGGTCCGGCTGAGGCTGGTCGACGATGCCGGCGACGACGTCCCGGACGGCGAGGTCGGCGAGATTCTGGTGCGCGGTCCGAACGTCTCGCCCGGCTACTGGAACCGTCCGGCCAACGCGGATGCGGCGGGCTGGTTCCGCACCGGCGACACGGCGCGCCGGGATGGCGACGGCTTCTACTACATCGTCGACCGCAAGAAGGACATGTTCATCTCCGGCGGCGAGAACGTCTATCCGGCCGAGGTCGAGGCGGCGCTGCTGGAACTGGATACGGTGGCGGAAGCCTGCGTGATCGGGATCGCCGATCCGCAATGGGGCGAGGTCGGCTGCGCCTTCATCGTGCCGCGCGCCGGCTGTTCGGTGACCGAGCAGGAGGTGATCGATCATTGCCGCAGCCGCCTCGCCCGTTTCAAGACGCCAAAGCGCATCGTCATCGCCGACGAGCTGCCGCGCACCGCGTCGGGCAAGCTGCGCAAGAACCTGCTGCGCGAGCAGTACCGGAGCGAAGGCGCGCTCTGACCTGCGGGCCGCCGGACAGGTCTCCGGTGGCAGCAAAAGCGAAACCGACGATCGCGATGGAAGGGAGAGGACAGCATGTCCCCGGAACGCAGCATCGACGTCCAAGGCTTTTTGAACGCGCATCCATTCTCCCGCCGGCAGATCGGCATCGTCGTCCTGTGCCTGCTCGTCGTCCTGCTGGACGGCTATGACACGGCGGCCATCGCCTACATCGCGCCGTCGCTGCTGACCGAATGGGGGCTGCAACGTCCCGACCTCGCCCCGGTGCTGAGTGCCGCGCTGTTCGGGCTGGTGTTCGGATCGCTCGTCGCCGGCCCGGTCAGCGACCGTGTCGGGCGGCGGCCGGTGCTGATCACCGCGGTGCTGGTGATGGGGGCGGCCTGTCTGGCTTCCGCCTTCTCCGGGGATCTGACCACGCTGATCGCGTGGCGCTTTGTCACCGGAATTGCGCTGGGGGCGGCGATGCCGACCGCCCTGACCCTGGTCAGCGAATATTGCCCGGCCCGCTGCCGGTCGCTGACGACCAATCTGGTCTTCTGCGGCTTTCCGGTGGGGGCGGCGCTGGGCGGCTTCATGGCAGCCTGGATCATTCCGGCCCATGGCTGGCGCAGCGTCCTGCTGGTTGGAGGCGCGGCGCCGCTGCTGCTTCTTCTGTTCCTGGTGCTGTGGCTGCCGGAATCGGCACGTTTCGCCGTCATCCGTGCCAAACCGGTGGAGCGGATCCGGCGGCTTCTTCAGCCGATCGGCGCCTCCGCGGCCGATGCGACCCGCTTCGTCGTGGCGGAGACGGCGGCGGGCGACAGCCGCGGCGCCGTCCGGCTGATTCTGTCGCGCGGCTTCATCGTCGGCACGCTGATGCTGTGGACCGCCTATTTCATGGGGCTGACGATCTTCTATGCCATGATCAACTGGATGCCGGTGCTGTTCCGCGATGCCGGGCTGACGCCGGCGACCGCGGCGCTGGTCGCCGCCCTGTTCCCGCTGGGCGGCATCGGCTCGTTGTTCTCGGGCGCGCTGATGGATCGCTTCGACGGCAACCGCATCATCGCGGTGTTCTATGCACTGACCGGGCTGGCCTTCATCGTGATCGGCCAGATCGCCGGACAGGTCGGCCTGCTGACGATCGCGGTGCTGGTGACCGGCGTGCTGATGAACACCGCGCAATCCTCGCTGGGGGCTCTGGCCGCCGCCTACTACCCGACCCAGGCGCGCGGCACCGGCATGGCCTGGATGATGGGGCTGGGCCGCTTCGGCGGCATCGCCGGCTCCTTCCTGGTGGCGGAACTGTCGGGATGGCAGCTGGGCTTCGCCGGCATCCTCACCGCGCTGGCCGTTCCGGGTTTCCTGGCGGCGGGGGCGCTTTGGCTGAAACAGGCGGCCGGCGTCCCGCACCCCACGGCGGCTCTCAAGCCCGCCGCGGCGCCGGGACGCGGCTGAGGTCCTCCCTCCTCACCCGTTCTTGCGCCGCCCGCGTTTCTTCGCGGGAGCAACCTCGGCCTCGTCCGCATCGTCGGACGGGGCCGAATCTTTTCCCGACGCGATCACCCCGCCGAGCAGGCCCAGCAGCTGGTCACGTCCCTCGCTGCCGATCCGCTCGCAGATGCGGCGTTCATGGTCGGCCCACAGCCGCTGGATCTCCGTCAGCAGGGCCGACCCCTTGGCGGTGAGGTGAAGGGCATGGGAGCGGCGGTCGCCGACCGCCAGCTTGCGCGCCACCAGTCCGCGTTCCTCCAGCGAATCGAGCAAGGGCACGAAGTTGGTGCGCTTGATGTTCAGCGCGGCACTGACCTGCGACTGTTTCAGGCCGGGATTGCGGCCGATGATCACCAGCACCGAGAATTGCGCCGGCCGCAGATCGACGGCGGCGAAGGTCTCGATGAAATCCCCGAACACCACCATCTGCGCCCGTTTCAGCAGAAACCCGACCGACTCGCCGAGAATCCCGAGATCGACGCCGCCCGCATCGTCCCCGGCATCGGCTTTGGCGGAGAGTGTGTCCTCGCCCTGCTTGCGCGAGGATTTGCGGACGGCGTCGGCCATGGGATGAGCACTCGTTTTGATCATGTGGAACGGCAGGCGGAGAGTAACAGGCGGACCCGCGCGACTGAAACGACATCCTCCGAAAATCGTCGGGGCACGGACCGGCTGTCCCGGCCGCGCCAGTCTCGGATCGCAATAATGTATACAGAAACCCTGCTGAAGGGTTGGAGCGGTGGGCCGAACCAATGGGTGATCGGTCCGCAGGATCGATGAAGGCCGCCAGATAGAAAGGGGTCCTTTTGGCATTGGCGCGCAAACAGTGATCTGACATCACAATCGTACTTGTTCGCAATCAGGAGAAAATGTATACATAAACCGGTGGCGCCCCGATGATGGCGGCCACAGCCCAAGCAGAATTCCAGTTCACGACCGCCAGCCCCGAGGGAGGGAGCGTTGAGTGACACCGCCAGGGACCACACCCCGACATCTTCCAAGACATTCCCGATGAATGCCTGGTACGCCGCGGCCTATGACGTCGAGTTGCGGCGGGAACTGCTGCCGCGCACCATCTGCGGCAAGAAGCTCGTCCTCTACCGGCGCTCCGACGACAGCATCACGGCGCTGGAGGATGCCTGCTGGCACCGATTGCTGCCGCTGTCCAAGGGCCGGCTGGACGGCGACAACCTCGTCTGCGGCTACCATGGGCTCGTCTTCAATCCGGAAGGCCGCTGCGTCGGCATGCCGTCGCAGGAGACGATCAACCCGTCGGCCTGCGTCCGGCGCTATCCGGTGGTGGAGCGTCACCGCTTCGCCTGGGTGTGGATGGGTGACCCGGCGCTGGCCGATCCGGCGAAGATCCCGGACATGCACTGGAACCATGATCCGGCCTGGGCGGGCGACGGCCGGCTGATCCATGTGAAGTGCGATTACCGTCTGGTCCTCGACAATCTCATGGACCTGACGCACGAGACCTTCGTGCATTCCTCCAGCATCGGCAACCGCGCGGTGGCCGAGGCGCCGTTCGAGACGACGCACAACGACCGCTTCGTCACGGTGACGCGCTGGATGCGCGACATCGAGGCGCCGCCCTTCTGGGCCAAGCAGCTGGGCAAGCCCGGCAACGTCGACCGCTGGCAGATCATCCGTTTCGAGGCGCCCTGCACCATCACCATCGATGTCGGTGTCGCCCCGACCGGCACCGGCGCGCCGGAAGGCGACCGGTCGCAGGGGGTAAACGGTTTCGTGCTGAACACCATCACCCCGGAGACCGAGAAGACCTGCCATTATTTCTGGGCCTTCTGCCGCAACTACAAGCTGGGAGAGCAGCGGCTGACGGCGGAGCTGCGCGATGGCGTGACCCGCATCTTCGGCGAGGACGAGGTGATCCTGGAGGCGCAGCAGCAGGCCATCGACGACAATCCCGACCGCGCCTTCTACAATCTGAACATCGACGCCGGCGCCATGTGGGCGCGCCGCCTGATCGACCGCATGGTCGAGACGGAACGGGGCCCCGGGCGGGGGGCCGCCCCATCACCGCTCCGTCAGGCGGCGGAATAGGACGGCTGGCATGGAGGAGCAGCCCCGCAACTCGCAGACCGTCCGCACGCTCCTGCAACTCCGCGAGCTGATCCTGAACGGCGAGCTGAGCCCGGGGGAGCGGGTGTCTGAACTGGGCATCGTCGATCGGCTGGGGGTGTCGCGCACCCCCGTCCGGGTGGCGCTCGTCCGGCTGGAGGAGGAGGGGCTGGTCGATTGCCTGCCGACCGGCGGCTTCGTCGTCCGCGCCTTCAGCGAGGCCGACATCGCCGATGCCATCCAGCTGCGCGGCGTGCTGGAGGGCATGGCGGCGCAACGGGCGGCCGAGCGCCGGCTTGCTCCCGATGCCCTGGCCGAGATGCGCGGCATCGTCGCGGAACTGGACGCGCTGGTCCGGCAGCCGGCGCTGAGCATCGGCGATTTCTCCGACTATGTCCGTCTCAACGACCGCTTCCATGGCGAGCTTCTCGCCCTGGCCGACAGCCCCGTGCTGAGGCGGTCGCTGGAACGGGTGCTGTCGCTGCCCTTCGCCTCGCCCGGCGCCTTCGTCCGCGTGCAGGCCGAGCTGCCGGACTCCCGCGAGATTCTGGTGATCGCGCAGGAGCACCACCGCGCCATCCTGGACGCCATCGCGAAGGGAGAAGGGGGTCGCGCCGACCATCTGGCACGCGAGCATTCCCGCCTTGCCCGCCGCAATCTTGAAAATGCCGTGAAGAACCGGCGCGAGCTCGACCGGGTGCCGGGGGCCTCCCTGATCCGGCTGCGCAGCGCCTGACCCGATCCTTCCCCTTTCTTTGCGAGATTTCCCCATGCGCTTTGCCATCGATTGGCAGGATGCCCGGCTGCGTGCGGTGCGCGATCTGGCGCCCGACATCCGCCTCTTTGAAATCGAACCGACCACCCCGGCCAAGACGCCGGCGCCCGGCAGCCATATCAGCGTGACGGTCGTCATCGACGGGCGGACCGACACCCGCTGCTATTCGCTGATCGCCGACGCCGCCGACGGGCTGTACCGGATCGCCGTCAAGCGCCTGCCCGAAAGCCGCGGCGGATCGGCCTATATGTGGACGCTGGAGACCGGCGCCCGGCTGCGGATCTCCGAACCGCAGAACCTGTTCGAGCTGGCGCTGGACCGTCCCGACTACCTCCTGATCGCCGGCGGCATCGGCATCACGCCGATCCATGGCATGGCGACGGCCCTGGCGGCGCTGGGAGCGCGGCTGCGCCTGCTCTATGCCTGCCGGCGCAGGTCGGAGCTGGCCTTCGCCGACGAGTTGCGCGCGCGCTTGGGCGACCGGCTGGAGACCTTCATAGACGAGGAGGGCCAGCGCATGGATCTGGCCGCCGCCATCGACGCGCTCGCGCCCGACGGCGAGCTGTATCTGTGCGGTCCGATCGGCCTGATGGAGGCGGTGCGCCGCCTTTGGCGCGAGCGGGGGCGGCCGATCGAGCGGCTGCGTTTCGAATCCTTCGGCAACAGCGGACGCCATGCGCCGGAGGCCTTCACCGTCAGCATCCCGCGGCTGGGTAAGACCGTCACCGTGGCGGAGAACCGCTCGATGCTCGACGCGCTGGAGGCGGCGGGGGTGGAACTGCTGTCCGATTGCCGACGCGGCGAATGCGGCCTGTGCGCCGTCGACATCCTCGCCGTCGATGGCGAGGTCGATCACCGCGACGTGTTCTTCAGTGAAAGCCAGAAGGCCGAGAGCCACCGCATGTGCGCCTGTGTGTCGCGCGCCGTCGGCGGCGGCATCACCATCGACACCGCGCGGCGGGACTGACGGGGGACCGACGGGTCGGCGGTGAAGGGGTCTCCGGCTATGCCGGGTCTCCGGCATCCGCCGATCCGCTCTGGCGGCGGACCAGCCGATGGGGAAGCAGCACCTCCCCGACGCTGCTTCCCGCCCGCAGGTCGCGCAGACTGGCCACGATCGCGTCGCCGAAGCGCTGATAGGGGATCTTGACCGAGCTGAGCCAGGGCGCGATCCAGTCGTTGAGATCGTTGTCGTCGATGCCGACCGGGCGGCAGTCGTCCGGGATGCGCACGCCCTGTTCGCCGGCGGCGCGGAACAGTCCGTAGGCCATCAGGTCGCTGGGACAGAGGACGCCGTCGGGCCAGCCGCCGCCGGATCCTTCGCAGTCGACCGCCATTCGCCGTGCCGCGGCATAGCCGCAGTCGAGATGGTTGGCACCGGCCCCGTCATAGCGGCGGACGGTCAGGCCCGGCCGCCGCTCCTCCAGCCGGTCGAGAAACCCCTCCACCCGTTCCCGGATGGTCGAGGACAGCTCTGCCGGGTGGATGACGGCGGGGGCGCCGACACCGCAGGCCAGCAGATGGTCGGCGGCGTCGGCGCCGGCCTGCCTGTTGTCGATGCCGATGAAGGGGCCGCCGCCATAGGGATTGCGCCGGTTCACGAAGACGATCGGCTCGCGCCGGCCCAGCGACGCCTCCAACTCGGGGCTGGCGACCGCGCTCACCACGATGAATCCCTCGGCGAAGCGTGACCGCATCGCGCGCAGATACTCGTCCTGAAGATCGGGACGGTCGTGGGTGTCGCACAGGATCATCACATAACCGGCGGCGCGCAGGGCAGCCTCCGTCGACGCGGCAATGGCGGCCATGGCCGGGTTGTCGAGATTGGGCGCCAGCATGGCGACCAGACGGCTGTCCCCTCCACGCAGACTGCGGCCGACCGGGTTCGGCCGATAGCCGCGTTCCGTGATCAGGCGCTGCACCTTCGCCACCGTCGCCGCCGATGCCCGCCCCAGGTCGCCGTTGGCGATGCGCGAGACGGTGGAGACCGATACCCCCGCCTCGGCCGCGATATCCGCCAGGGACGTTTGTCCGGAGGCCTGTGCCGGTTCCCGGTGCCGATCGTTCACGACCCCCTCCATTTGCATAGCGAACATTGCCGTTGACAGTTTAGGCAAACGTTTGCCATGTTCAAGAGCGAAGAGTGGCGCCAGGAAAATCGGTGTCTGCGTCGAGCTGCCGGTGCCGGCAGGAAAACGGTCCGGATCGGGACCGAACAAGGGTCCGGAAGCGACCCCACAGGAGGAAACGCAATGAAAAAGGCAGCATGGATGGCCGGCTGTGCGCTGGCGTTGTCGATCCTCGGGGCCGCAGGCGCCCAGGCGCAGACCACC
This sequence comes from Azospirillum sp. TSH100, assembly GCF_004923295.1. Lineage (NCBI taxonomy): Bacteria > Pseudomonadati > Pseudomonadota > Alphaproteobacteria > Rhodospirillales > Azospirillaceae > Azospirillum > Azospirillum sp. TSH100. The sequence goes on along the minus strand of NZ_CP039637.1, from coordinate 804,062 downwards.
TTGCGCATCATGTGGTATTCGGACGGCAACGAGGGCGAGGTCATGAACGACCTGCTCCGCCGCTTCGAGGCGCAGAACAAGGACGTCAAGGTCGTCCTCGACCAGGTGCCCTTCAAGGCGATCAACGAGACGCTGCCGGTGCAGCTGGCCTCCGGCCAGGGCCCGGACCTCGCCCGCATCACCGACATGGGCGGTCTTGCGCCCTATCTGATGGACGTTCGCGCCCATGTGAAGGACGTCGCCTATTGGGAGCAGAATTACGGCCCGTTCCTCCAGTGGATGCGGGTGCCCGGCAACACCACCGCGATCCCCGGCTACATGACGCAGCTGACGGTGACCGGTCCCTTCGTCAACAAGACGCTGTTCGAGCAGGCCGGCGTCGCCATGCCGGGCGCTAACGCGACCTGGGACGATTGGGCGAAGGCCGCCAAGGCGGTCGCCGACAAGGTGCAGGCGCCGTTCCCGGTCGCCTTCGACCGCTCGGGCCACCGCTTCTTCGGTCTCGCCGTCTCGCAAGGGGCGCAGATGGCCGAGGTCGGCGGCGAGCTGAAGCCGGTCGATGACGGGTTCAAGCGCGCTGCCAAGCTGGTCGTCGACTGGCACAAGTCCGGCGTGATGTCGAAGGAGCTGTGGGGCGCCGTGTCCGGCACCGCCTATCGCGGCGCCAACGAGGAATTCAAGAACGCCCAGGTCGTCTTCTACGAATCCGGCTCCTGGCAGACCGCGCAGTTCGACAAGACCATCGGCGACGCCTTCGACTGGATCGCCGTGCCGACGCCCTGCGGTCCGGCCAACTGCTCGGGCATGCCCGGCGGCGCTGCGCTGGTGGCGCTGAAGACCAGCAGCCATCCGGCCGAGGTCGGGCGCCTGCTCGACTTTCTCGCCAGCGAGGAGGTCGCCAACGAGTTCTATGCGCGCACGCTGTTCGTGCCCGGCCATATTGGCCTTGCCAAGAAGGGCATCGCCTACAAGTCGGCCTCGCCGCAGGCAGCCGCCGCGCTGAAGGTGTTCGGCGATGCGGTCGGCAAGCTCGATCCGGTGGCCTATCGCATCCAGGGCGATCCCAGCAGCCGCATCGTCTTCAACGCCGCCATCAGCCGTCTGGGACAGGTGGTGGTCGGTGAAACGAGCCTGGACGACGCCTATCAGCGGATTTCCGCCGATGTCGCCCAGCAGATCGCCGAGCGCAGGAAGAAGCAGTAACTCCCGGCCTTCTTCTCCCAACCCTTGGCTCCCAATCCGGGGCGGTGGAACATGACCGATACCATGAGATCGCACGGCGCTCCCGCGCGCGGTCCGTCCGCCGCCGCGGCTGCCGTCACCACGGGCGGCGCCAACGCCCTGATGCGGCTGACCGACCCGCCGATGCGGGCGGTGCAGCGCCTGATCGGTGCGGCGCGCATGCCCTATGTCTTCCTGCTGCCGAACCTTGTCTTCTTCGGGCTGTTCGTCTTCCTGCCGATCGGGATCAACATCGTCTTCTCGGTGACGGGCGGGACGGGCTTGTTCCCGTCGGAGCGGCCCTATGTCGGGGCGGAGCATTTCGCCCGCCTGCTCGACTGCGGCTCCTATCTGGAAGCCGGAAGCTGCCGGGAGGATCTGTTCTGGCGTGGGGTGGGGAACACGCTGACCTTCACCGTCTTCCAGATGGTGGCGATGGTGCTGTTCTCGCTGATCACCGCGCTGGTGCTGAACCGGCCGATCCGCGGGCGCGGCTTCTTCCGGGCGGTCTATTTCTTCCCGGTCCTGCTGTCGCCGGTGGTGGTCGCGCTGATCTGGAAGTGGATCTTGCAGCGTGACGGGCTGCTGAACGCGGTGCTGACCACGGCGGGCGGCGAGAAGATCCTGTTCTTCGTCGATCCCGGCTGGGCGATGTTCTGGTCGGTGTTCGTTTCGGTGTGGGCCCATATGGGCTTCTACACGCTGATCCTGCTCGCCGGCCTCCAGGCCATCCCGCGCGACGTCTACGAGGCGGCGGAGATGGACGGCACCCGTCCCTGGCGCGTCTTCCACCGCATCACGCTGCCGCTGCTGTGGCCCAACCTGCTGGTCGTGCTGGTGCTGGTGCTGATCCGCTCGGTGCAGGTGTTCGACGAGGTGTTCGTGCTGACCGGCGGCGGTCCCGGCACCGCGACGATGATGGTCGTCCAGTACATCTACACCACCGCCTTCGCCAACCAGGTGCAGAATTTCGGGCTGGCCGGTGCCGCGTCGGTGCTGCTGGGGGCGGTGCTGTTCGTCCTCACCCTGATCCAACTGTTCCTGAGCCGGCGGAGGGCATCATGACCGGAGGACTTCGCCGTCTGTTGCTGGCGCGTCGCGGCGGCCGCTCCTGGCATTGGACCGATGTCGCCAGCTATGCCTATCTGGCGCTGGGCGTGCTGCTGATGTTCGGTCCGGTGCTGTGGCTGGCGCTGTCGTCCTTCAAGACACCGGCCGCGCTGCTGGAATTCCCGCCCTCGCTGCTGCCGATGGCGCAGAGCGAGGTCCCGGTGCCGGGCTACCCGCAGCCGCTGCCGCTGTTTCGGGTGACGATGGAGGACGGCTCGGTCCGCGAGCTGGCGCAGGTCCGCCGCGTCGGCATCATCGCCCAGATGGTCGATCCGGCGGCACCCGGCCAGACCATCCGCGTGCCGGCCGACCGCCGGACGCCGGTGCGCCACATGGCGCTGGCGGTCCAGAACTACACCGACCCGCTGACCCAGTTCGACTTCCTGCGCTTCCTGCGCAATTCGCTGGTGGTGACGGTGGTGGCGACCATCATCACGCTGCTGATCAACTCGATGGCCGCCTACGCGCTCTCCGTCTACGAGTTCCGTGGCAAGAAGCTGGCGATGCTGGGGGTGATCGGCACCCTGATGATCCCCATCACCATCATCCTGGCGCCGGTCTATCTGGTGGTCACCAAGCTGGGTTTCGTCGACTCGCTGTGGGCGGTGATCCTGCCGGGGGCCGCCACCCCGACCGGTGTCTTCCTGCTGCGCCAGTACATGCTGACCATCCCGCGCGACCTGATCGAGGCGGCGCGGATGGACAAGGCGTCGGAGTGGCGCATCTACGCGCGGATCGTCATGCCGCTGTCGATGCCGGCGCTGGCGGTGCTGGCGATCTTCTCGGTCATGTGGCGCTGGAACGAGTTCCTCTGGCCGCTGGCCGTCCTGACCAAGACCGAGGTCCACACGCTGCCGATCGCGCTCAACGCCTTCCAGGGCGAGTTGCAGACGCAATGGCACTATCTGCTCGCCATGACCGTGGTGACCCTGCTGCCGGTGGCGCTCGTCTTCGCCTTCCTGCAGCGCTTCATCACCAGCGGCATCGCGAATACGGGGATGAAGTGATATGGCCGGACTCGAACTTCGCGGCATCCGCAAGGACTATGGCGCCACCGCCGTCCTGAAGGGCATCGACCTCAGCATCGCCGACGGCGAGTTCGTGGTCTTCGTCGGCCCGTCGGGCTGCGGAAAATCGACCCTGCTGCGCGTCATCGCCGGGCTGGAGACGGTCACGGCCGGCGACATCCGCATCGACGGGGCGGAGGTGACGCGGACGGCCGCCTCCGATCGCGGGCTGGCTATGGTGTTCCAGTCCTACGCGCTCTACCCGCACATGACCGTCCACCAGAATATGAGCTTCGCGCTGGAGAATATGGGGATCGCCAAGGCGGAGATATCGTCGCGGGTGGACCGCGCCGCCCGCATGCTGCGGCTGACCGACTATCTGCAACGCAAGCCCGCCGCCCTCTCCGGCGGCCAGCGCCAGCGCGTCGCCATCGGCCGGGCCATCGTGCGCGACCCCAAGATCTTCCTGTTCGACGAGCCGTTGTCCAACCTGGACGCCGAACTGCGGGTGGCGACGCGCAAGGAACTGGCCGCCCTGCATGCCGAGATCGGCGGCACGATGATCTACGTCACCCACGATCAGGTCGAGGCGATGACTCTGGCCGATCGCATCGTCGTCCTGAACGGCGGGCGGATCGAGCAGATCGGCACGCCGCTCGACCTCTACAACTGCCCGGCCAACCTGTTCGTCGCCGGCTTCATCGGCTCGCCGCGGATGAATCTGCTGCCGACGGAGCTGGTCCGGGGGGAGAATGCCGGCCCGGCGGCGACGCTGGGTATCCGCCCCGAGCATGTCGAGCCCTGCGCCGAGGCCGACGCCGACCTGACCGTCCGCGTCGACCTCGTCGAGCAGCTCGGCGGCGAGACCTTCCTCTATACCTCCGCCGACACGGGGAGCCCGAACGGCATCCCGCTCACCATCCGCTGCGACGGCCAGAGCCGTCTCGCCCGCGGCGACCTGCTGCCGGTGCGGCTGCGCCGCGACCATCTCCACCGCTTCGACGCCGCGGGCCTCGCCTGCCGTCCCGAACCCCTTCCCGCCCGGAGCCATTCATGAAGGCCCTGACCCGAGCCCGTTTTCGCGGGCGCGACGGCATCTATGCCCTGTTCGAACTCGACCATGGCGTCGATCTGCGCATCGGTTTCCTTGAGGACGGCCTCGGCCGCATCCTGATGCGGCGCGACGGCGGCTACCGTCTCGACCGCGGCTGGTCGGTGGCGCCCGGCGGCACCGATCCGTCCTATTCCGGGCGGGACCGCGACGACCTGACCGGCTTCGCCTGCCCGGCTGTCGATGTCGAGGAGGGCGAGGGCACGGTCACGCTGCGGGGGGCGACGCTGCGCGCCGTCGTGACGCTGGAGCCCTTCGGCATCGCCTGGTATCGGGCGGGGGAGGAGGTTGCCTTCCTCCAGGACCGGCGCACCCAGGCCTATTTCGTCTCGCGCAAGACCCACGCCTTCTCGCATTTCGTCGAGCGCGCCGGGGACGAGCGGCATTACGGGCTGGGCGACAAGGCCGGTCCGCTCGACCGCACCGGCCGTCGCTTCCGCGTCGACGCAGTCGACCCCTGCGGCTTCGATGCCGAGCTGAGCGACCCGCTCTACAAGATGATTCCGTTCCTGCTGGTCGCCGGGCCGACGGGCGCGCATGGCGTCTATTACGACAACCTCGCCACTGCCGAGATCGACCTCGGCGCCACGCTGGACAATTACCACGGCCTGTTCCGCTCCTACCGCGCCGACGACGGCGACCTCGACGCCTATGTCTTCGCCGGCCCCGGTGTTCCGGATGTGGTGCGCGCCTTCTCGCGCCTGACCGGCGGCCATGCCTTCGGGCCGAAATGGACGCTGGGCTTCGCCACCACCTCGATGGCGATCGCCGACGCCGCCGATGCCGACGCCCGCATCGCCGACTTCGTCGAGCGCTGCGCCGAGCACGCCATCCCCTGCGACAGTTTCCATTTCGGCTCCGGCTACACCATGATCGGCGGCCGGCGTTACGCCTTCCACTGGAACCACGACAAGTTCCCCGATCCGGCGGCGACGCTCGCCAAGCTGAACGCCGCCGGGCTGCACCCGGTCGCCAACCTCAAGCCCTGCCTGCTCGACGACCATCCCCGCCTGTCGGAGGTGACCGGAGTCGGCGGGCTGGTGCGCGACGGCGAGACCGGCGAGCCGGCGGTGGCCCAGTTCTGGGACGGGCTCGGCTACCATCTCGACTTCACCAACGCCAAGGCGCGCGACTGGTGGCGCAACGGGATCGAGACGGCGCTGCTGACCCCCGGCATGGTGTCGGTGTGGAACGACAACAACGAGTATGAGATCTGGGACGAGGATGCCGTGGCGGCCGGCGACGGCCGGCCCTTCCCCCAGACGCTGGCGCGGCCGGCCCAGGCGCTGCTGATGACCAAGCTGGCCTACGAGACTCAAGCCGCCTGGGTGCCGGGCAAGCGGCCCTACACCATCACCCGCGGCGGCCCGGCCGGTTTGTGGCGCTACGGCCAGACATGGTCGGGCGACAACGCCACCGCCTGGAAGACGCTGCGCTTCAATCTGACCCAGGGGCTCAACATGAGCCTGTCCGGCATGTTCGACATCGGGCATGACGTCGGCGGCTTCCACGGGCCGAGCCCCGGACCGGAACTGCTCTGCCGCTTCGTCGAGTTCTGTTCCTTCTGGCCGCGCTTCGTGATGAACAGCTGGAACAGCGATGGCATCACGACGCTGCCCTGGATGCACCCGGAGGTCATCGACCCGATCCGTGAGGCCATCCGCCTGCGCTATCGCCTGATGCCCTATCTCTACACCAGGATGTGGCGGGCTGCGGAGGCGGACGATCCGGTGGTGCGTCCGCTGTTCTACGACTTCCCTGACGATCCCGGCGCCGCGACGACCGAGGATGCCTTCATGCTCGGTCCCGACCTGCTGGTGGCGCCTGTGCTGGAGCCGGGGGCGGACAGCCGGTCGGTCCGGCTGCCGGACCATCCCGGCGGCTGGTACGTCTTCCATGACGGCACGCACCATCCGGGTGGAGCGGTCGCGACGGTGGCGGCCCCGCTCGGCCGTGTGCCGCTGTTCGTGCGGGCCGGCGCCCTGCTGCCGCTGGCGGCGGCCGGACTGCGCGTCGATCCGGCGACGGACACCGAACGCGAACTCGTCGCCTACGGCGATGTCGGCGGAGCGACCGCCCTGTTCTATGACGACGATGGCGACACCACCGGCTGGCGTGACGGTGCCGGGCTGGTGACCCGGTTCACCGCGGCAGGCCAGGGTGACGCCGTGCTGGTCTCCGCCGAGGCAACCGGCCGTTACCGGCCGGCATGGCGCGCCGTGCGCCTGCGCAGCGTCGGTGGACCGCAGGTGCTGCCCGGCACGGTCGGGGGAGCACCGCTTACATTGGAGGCTTGCTGACGCACCGCACACTATGGTTGCATAACCCATTGCGCCTGAGCGGGGGTCCGACATGATCGAGAGCGGCTCTTCGGTTCTGGAGCGCCACAATCTGTCGGTGATCGAAGCAGGCGTGGACTCCGGGGCGGAGACCCTGGTCCTCATCCCCGGCTTCGGCACCGAACAGTCGGCGTGGCGCCATGTGGTCGACGCGATGCGGGACCGCTTTCGCATCGTGCTGTTCGATCTGGCCGGTGTCGGGCCTGGCAGCCAAAGTCATTACGACCATGCCAGCTACCCCACGCTGGAAGCCTATGCCCGCGATGTGGTGGCCATCCTGGAAACCCTGCACATCGAGGATTGCCTCTGCGTCGGCCATTCGGCGGCGGGAATGGTTGCGGCCCTCGCCTCGATCAGGGCGCCGCACCTGTTCGGCAAGCTGGTGATGCTGGGCGCATCGGCCTGCTACCGCAATGTCGGCAGCTATCGCGGCGGCTTCGACGCTGCCGACATCGACGCCCTGATCGACAGCGCCACCCAGGATTACATGCGGTGGACGATCCGCTTCGGGCAAATGGTTGTCGCCGGTTCCGAGGAGGATCCCACGGTGCGGGAGTTCGCTGCCACGTTGCGGGCGATGCGTCCGGACATGGCGCTGTCGCTGCTGCTGACCGTGCTGCGCAGCGATCTCCGCCACCGCCTCGGCGAGGTCACTGTGCCCGCCGTCATCCTGCAGACCCGGGAGGATGCGGCGGTGACCCGCGAAGCGGCGGACTATCTGCGCGACCATCTGGCCGGCAGCGTATTGGAGATCCTCGACGCATCGGGGCATCTGCCGCATCTGTCGGTGCCTGAAACGGTGATCGCCGCGCTCGACCGCCATCTCTCCTGAAATTGCTAATTTAGCAATGGCGAGGCGGAAATCATGCCTCGAAGGGTGAGAACCTAAACCAAGGTCTAGGGTCGCTCGACCTAAACATTGCCCAGGTTAATCTGCGTCTAGTGGTTTGCGGCATATGGTCGCGTTTACCCTGTGTGGGCAAGTCGGGCGGCGTCTTCCCTCCATGGGAGGCCCCGCCAGCAAGCCAACGGAGACGCCCCATGGCCTTGGTCCACCAGACCAATCTGCGGATGCACTATGTCCCGACGCCGGAGGAGCCTGAGGTGCTCGTGATCGGCTCTGGCAGCAGCACGGTGGGGGTGGCTCGGGTCCGCTGCACGGCGGGCGGGGTCGGCCATTTCAGCCCGGTGCCGGAGGATGCCTTTCTGGTCAGTCACCATCTGTCGAATTTCCGGTCCGACGTCTGGGTCGACGGCCGGCTGGTGGAGAAGCCCGCCAACGTCGCCGGGCTGACCTCGATCCACGACTACCGCCGCAAGATCGACTGCGACATGCACACGGCGTTCGACACGCTGACCTTCCATCTGCCGTGGACTGCGCTGGAAAGCGCCTGTCCCGATGCCCTCGGCGGCCGGCTGGAGGATCTGTCCATCACGCCCAGCAGCCCGGTCGACGACCCGACGGTGCGGGCGCTGTCGTTGGCCATCCTGCCGACGCTGGACTGTCCGGAGCGGATCAGCCTGCTCTATGTCGATCACCTCTGTTCGGCGCTGGCGACCCATGTCGTGACCGCCTATGGCCGGGTGAACACCGCCAGGAGCGGGGGCACGCTGGCGCCCTGGCAGGAAAGACGGGTAAAGGAGCTGATCGCCGCCAATCTCGACGGCGAAATCCGGCTGGCCGACCTTGCCGCCGAATGCCGCCTGTCGGTTGGGCATTTCGTCCGCGCCTTTCGACGAACCGCCAACACCACGCCTTACCAGTGGCTGCTGCATCGGCGCATCGACCATGCCAAGACGCTGATGCGCGACGGGTCGCAGACGCTTGCCGACGTGGCGCTGGCCTGCGGCTTCGCCGATCAGAGCCATTTCACCCGCACCTTCAGCCGTCTGGTCGGCATTTCGCCGCGCAGCTGGCGGCGGCGCGCTGTGGGGGTGGATGCCGTCCCGCCGGCCGGCGCCTCCCGCGGCGCACCGGCCGAACGTCCCTGTGCCTGATCCCGCTCGGGGCGCATCGCGGCAATCTCCCCATCTGCGGCGGAATGTCGCTATCCTGTCGGCGTTGCGTGGGGGAAAGGCCGTTTCATGGAGTCCAGTCTAGACCATCTGACCGAGACGGGCTCCGGCACCGATGCGCTTGGCGGCGACGGGGAAACCCGGCTTTTGCGGGTGACGCGGCCGGGTCAGCCCTTTCCCATCCTGGCGCGCATGGCGGAGGCGGGCGTGCCTGCCGATGCGGTGCTCGCCCGGTTGCGGCGGGAGCATGAGCTGTCCCGCCGGCTCGACCCCGTCTGGGCGGTGAAGCCGCTCGACCTGCTGCGCCATGGCTCCGTGCCGGTGCTGACCCTTGCCGATCCGGGTGGACAGCCGCTGTCGGCGCTGGCGGTCTCCGCCTCCTCGGCATTTGTCGGGGCCTTCCGTCAGCGGCTTGTCCTGGCGATCCGCATCGCCGGAGCGGTGGCGCAGCTGCACCGCCGCGGAATTCTGCACGGCGACCTGCGGCCCTTCAACCTGATGGTCGGCGAGGATGGAACGGTGCGGCTGACCGGCTTCGGCCGTGCCGCCGACCTCTCGGCCCTCCAGCGGCAGGAGGTGGAACGCCCGGCGGCGCTGCTGCCCTACATGGCACCGGAACAGTCCGGGCGGATGAACCGTCCGGTCGACCGGCGCAGCGACCTCTACGCTCTGGGCGTCACGCTGTACGAACTGTTCACGGGGGAACTTCCCTTCGCCGCCCGCGATGCGGTCGAATGGGTCCATAGCCATCTCGCCCGCGCGCCGATCCCGCCGACCAGCCATGCTCCCGACCTGCCGCCGGCAATCTCCGCCATCCTGTTGCGCCTGCTCGCCAAGACGGCGGAGGAGCGTTACCAGAGCGCGAACGGCCTTGTCCGCGATCTCTCCCATGCCCTTCAGCTTTGGGACGTGCAAGGCGGCATCCCTGCCTTTCCGCCGGGCCTGCGCGACCTGCCGGAGGGGTTGGAGGCGCCCCCTTCGCTTTATGGCCGGGAGGAGCCGGTCGCGGTGCTCCAGGCTGCCTTCGATGAGGTCGCCGGCCGCGGCCGGATGGGCATCGTGCTGATTTCCGGCCGGTCGGGCGTGGGGAAGTCGGCGGTCGTCCATGCGCTGGAGGAGCAGCTGGTGCCGCCGCGCGGCCTGTTCGCCGCCGGCAAGTTCGACCAGGGCCGGCGCGATCTGCCTTATGCCAGTCTGGCGGAGGCCTTCCGCGGGCTGCTCAGCCGTATCCTGGCCCTGCCGGTTCCCCACCGCGACCAGTGGTGCCGCGGTCTTGCGGAGGCGGTGGGCGACGCCGGCGCGCTGATGACCGCGCTGATCCCCAACCTCGTCCTGCTGATCGGCGAACAGCCGGCGGTCCCGCCGTTGCCACCGCAGGAGGCGCAGAACCGTTTCGATCTCCTGTTCCGCCGCGTGCTTCAGATCTTCGCCCGCGCCGACCATCCGCTGGTGCTGTTTCTCGATGATCTGCAATGGCTGGACCGGGCGACGCTGGACCTGCTGAACCGGCTGGTCGCCGACGGCGGCATCGGCCATCTGCTGCTGGTTGGCGCCTACCGCAGCGACGAGGTGGGGCCGGACCATCCGCTGACCTCCTTGCTGGAGCGGATCAGGGGCTCGGCTTCCGAACCGTCAGGTGCGGACATCGATTGCCGGGAGATCACGCTGGGGCCGTTGCCGTCCGGCGATCTGCGCCGGATGGTCGCCGACAGCCTGGACCGCGAACCGGACGAGGTGGCGGCCCTGGCCGCCCTGCTGGAGGAGCGGACCGGCGGCAACGCCTTCTTCGCCGTGCAGCTTCTGACCGCGCTGGAACGGTCCGGCCGGCTGTGGTTCGACCGCGAGGCGCGGCGCTGGGACTGGGATCTGGCGGCGGTCGAGGCGGCGCGGTCGGGAGCCAGCATCGCCACGCTGATGACCGAACGGCTGGGCCGCTTTCCGGCGCGGGCCCGCGACCTGCTGGCCCGTCTCGCCGCCTTGGGCGCCAGTGCCCCTCTCGCCTCCCTGGCGCTGGCCGCCGGCCTGAGCGAGGCGGAGACGGAGCGCGACCTGGAGCCGGTGCTCGCCGAAGGGCTGCTCCTGCGCAGCAGCGACGGCTACCGTTTTCTGCATGACCGGGTGCAGGAGGGGGCCTATGCCCTGGTTCCGGCGGAGGGGCGCGGCAGGCTGCATCTCGACATCGCCCGTGCCCTGCACCGCGGGCTCAAAGCCGATTTGTCGGGCGAGCGGCTGTTCGCGCTGGTCGGCCAGTATGACCGCTGTCTGTCGTTGATCCAGGAGGGCCGCGAGCGCGAGGAGGTGGCGACGCTCCACCTTGCCGCCGGCCATCAGGCCAAGGCGGCGAGCGCCCATGGCTCGGCGCTTGCCTATGCGTTGGCCGGCCTGCGCCTGCTGGAGGGCGGCCGGTGGGAGCGGCGGCACCGGCTGGCCTTCGCGCTGGAGCATCTCCTGGCCGAATGCGACTTCCTCAGCGGTGACCTGAAGCGGGCGGAGCTGCGGCTCCAGGGGCTGGTCGGGCGGGCCGAATGCCCGGCCGACCGCGCCGCCATCACCGCCCTGCTTGTCACCGTCTACACCGCCATCGACCGCAGCGACCGCGCAATCGACGCCTGCCTCGCCTATCTGCGCGGCGCCGGCATCGACTGGCCCGCCCATCCACCGGCGGATCTTGCGCAGGAGGAATATGCGCGGCTGCGCGCGGCCATCGGCGACCGGCCGATCGCCTCGCTGGCGGCGCTGTCCGCCGTGAGCGACCCGGACAGCCGGGCGACGCTGGACGTGCTGGCCGCGGCACTGCCGCCGGCCTTCTTCAGCGACCGCAACCTCGTCTGCCTGATCCTCTGCCGGATGGCGAACCTGACGCTCCGGCATGGCCGCAGCGACGCCTCCGCGCTCGGGTTCGCCTATCTCGGCATGATGGCCGGTCCCTATTTCGGCGATTACGCCGCCGGCTACGCGTTCGGCCGGCTCGGCTACGATCTGGCGGAGCGGCAGGGGCGGACCCGCTACCGGGCGCGGGTGCTGATGACCTTCGCCTATCATGTCGTGCCCTGGACCCGTGACATCCGCAGCGAACGTCCCCTGCTGCTGCGCGCCTTCGAGGAGGCGCGGGAGGCGGGCGACGTCACCTATGGCGGCTTCACCAGCGTCACCCTGATCACCAGCATGCTGGCGTCGGGCGATCCGCTGGCGACGGTGCAGCGCACGGCTGAGGCGCGGCTGGCCTATGTGCGGCAGGTAAAGTTCGGGCTGTGCGCCGACATCCTGACGACTCAGCTGCAACTGCTGCACGCCCTGCGCGGGCGGACCGACGATCTCGCATCCTTCGACGGCCACGGTTTCAGCAATGCCGCCTTCGAGGCGCGGCTGCTGGCGAATCCGAGCCTGGACATTGCCACCTGCTGGCACTGGATCCGCACCCTCCAGCTCCGCTGCATCGCCGGGCAGATGGCGGCGGCGGTCGAGGCGGCCGAGCGGGCCGAGGGGTTGCTGTGGACGACCTCCGGCCATTGGGAGATGGCGGAGTTCCATTTCCACGGCGCACTCGCCAGGGCGGGTGCGATGGATGGGGCGGAGCCCGAAGAGCGTGCCCGCCACAGCGTGGCGCTCTCCCGCCATCTCGGGCAGCTGCGCGAGTGGGCCGGACACAGCCCCGACAGCTTCGACGCCCGCGTCGCCCTGGCCGAGGCGGAGGCGGCACGCACCCAGGGGCGGACCGAGGACGCGATGCGCGGCTATGACCGCGCCGTGCTGGCAGCCCGCCGCACCGCACTGCCGCATGTGGAGGCGCTGGCCCATGAATGCGCCGCCGGCCTCTACCGCCGCATGGGCATCCCGACGCTGGAGCTTGCCTGTATCCGCGATGCGGCCGACCGCTATGGTGCCTGGGGGGCGACGGCCAAGGTCCGGCAGCTGGCCCGCCGTTACCCGTCGCTGGCGGTTGAGTCGGGCGAGGCTGTGATGCCTGAGGCGCCGCGCGGCTTCGACGGGGTCGATCTGGCGTCCCTGCTGGAGACGCTGCGCACCGTGTCCGACCAGGCGAGCGTGGAGCAGTTGACCACCACCCTGCTGACCCTGGTCCTGGAACATGCCGGCGCCAGCCGTGGTCTGCTGATCCTTGCCCGCGGCGAGCGCCTGCGGGTGGAGGCGGAGGCGACCACCGGCCTCTATGGCGTGTCGGTCCGTCTGGTGCAGGAGGATGCCGACCGCTTCCCGTTGCCCCATTCCATCATCCATGGCGCCATCCGCGACCAGGAGGCGGTGATCGTCGACGACACCCGCGCCGCCGGCCCGCTGTCCGCCGATCCCTATTTCCAGGAGACGGAGGCACGCTCCATCCTCTGCCTGCCGCTGGTCCGCCGCCGCCGCGTCGTCGGGTTGCTGCATCTGGAGAACGCGCTGGCGACCTACGCCTTCACGCCCCAGCGGGTCAATGTGCTGACCCTGCTCGGCGCCCAGGCGGCGGCCTCGCTGGAGACGGCGACGCTTGAAGAGAAGGACGCGCTGCTGAAGGAGATTCACCACCGGGTGAAGAACAACCTGCAACTCGTCACCAGCCTGTTGAACCTCCAGTCCCGCCGGATCGAGGACGAGGCGGTGGCCGCCCTGTTCGCCGACAGCCGCGATCGCGTGCGGTCGATGGCGCTGGTCCATGAAAGCCTGTACCGCCTGGGCAATTTCGCTTGGGTACCGATGCGCGAGCATCTGGAATCGGTCTGCGCCCATCTGCTGCGGGCCTATTCCCGCCATGCCGGGGCGGTGCGGCTGGAAACCGAGATGGACGACCTGAAGCTGGACCTCGATCGCGCGGTGCCCTGCGGGCTGATCGTCAATGAACTGGTCTCCAACGCATTGAAGCACGCTTTTCCGGGCGCGCGGGGCGGGGAGCTGCGGGTCGCCCTCGCCACCGATGGGCAGGATTGCCGCCTATCCGTCCGGGACGATGGCGTGGGCTTGCCCGACGGATACAATCCCGATAGGATGGATACCGTAGGTTTTCAGCTTGTATCCGATCTGAGCAGTCAGTTGCACGGAACTCTGAAGTACAGGTTCAACACAGGCGCGGAATTCATCGTCACCTTTCCTTTGAAGGGGCGCAATCGGGGAAGTCAATGATCGCGGCACGCATCCTGATCGTCGAGGACGACCGCATCGTTGCGCGCGATATTCAGCATCAACTTTCCCGTATGGGCCATGTGGTGGTCGGCATGTCGGCCAGCGGGGAGGATGCCGTCCGGCAGGCGTGCAGCCAGCAGCCCGATCTCGTGCTGATGGACATCCGTCTGGAGGGGGAGATGGACGGGATCGAGGCGGCACGCCGGATCCGCGACGCCCACCGCATCCCCATCATCTTCCTGACCGCCTATGCCAATGACGAGGTGGTGCACCGCGCCAGCCTGACGGAGCCCTTCGGCTATCTGCTGAAGCCCTTCGAAGAGCCGCAGATGCGCACGGTGATCCAGATGGCGTTGTACAAGCATGCCAGCGACACCCGGCTGCGCCTCAGCGAGCGGCGCTATGCCGCCACGCTGGCCAGCATCCGCGACGGCGTCATCCTGTGCAACCGCGACGGCCGGGTCGATTTCATGAACCGGGCGGCGGAGACGATGACCGGCTGGACCGCCGCGGAGGCCGCCGGGCAGCCGCTGTCCGCCGTCTTCGTCGTGGTGGACGAGGAAACGCAGCAACCGCTGGAGGATTTCTCCGCCGTCGTCCTGCGCAGCGGCGATTTCGCTCCGCCCGAACGGCAGTCCCGGCTGCTGCCGCGCGGCGGGGATGACGCTGCCGGTCAGGCCGGGGGGGGCGCCGGAATCGTCGTCGAGGAGCGCTGTTCCGCCATCATCGACGATCGCGGCGAACCGGTCGGCTCGATCCTGGTGTTCCGCGACCTGACCCAGCGCCGCCGGATCGCCGAGGCGCTGCGGACGGCCCAGGCCGACCTCGCCCATATCGGCCGGCTGACCATGATGGGCGAATTGGCCGCGGCGGTCGCGCATGAGGTGAACCAGCCGCTGATGGCGATCGTCACCAACGCCGGCACCTGCCTCCAGCACCTGTCGCAGCCGCAGCCCGACCTCGACAAGACCCGCATGGTGGTGGAGCGGATCGTGCGCGACGCCCAGCGGGCTGGCGACGTGGTGCGCAGCATCCGCGCACTGGCGCGCCGGACCCCGGTCGATCCCGGCTGGGTCGATGTCAGCGCGCTGATCGCCGACACGCTGGAGCTGGTTCGGGCGGAGCTGCGCCACGCCCGCGTCACCGTGGAGACCGACCTGCGTGCCGAACCGCCCTGGGTCCATGGCGACCGGGTGCAGTTGCAGCAGCTCGTCCTCAATCTGGTGATGAACGCGGTGGAGGCGATGTCGGCGCCCTCCACCACCGGCGGCCTGCCGGAGCGCAGGCTGCGCATCGCCACCGCCCGCGACGGGGACACCATGCGCATCGTTGTGGAGGACAGCGGGCCTGGGATTGCCGAGACCGATGTCGACGCCATCTTCAGGGCATTCTATACCACCAAGCCGGACGGGCTGGGCATGGGCCTGTCGATCAGCCGGTCGATCGTCGAACTGCATGGCGGGCGGCTGACCGTGATGCCCGCCGCTGCCGGCGGAAGCATGTTCGAGGTCGTGCTGCCTGTTGCGCCCGGAGGGAAGTGATGACGAGGAAGGCCGAAGCTGCGGTGGTGGCCGAGACCGTCGTCGTCATCGACGACGATGAAGCCGTCCGTGAAGCGCTGGAGGGACTGCTCGAGTCCGTCGGGCTGCTGGTGAGGAGCTACGGCTCGGTGCAGCAGTATATCGACGAGCGGCCGGCCATCGACATCGGCTGCATGGTGCTGGACGTGCGGCTGCCCGGACGCAGCGGCCTGGATTTCCAGGCCGAGCTGGCGCGTTCCGGCAACAGCCTGCCGGTGATCTTCATCAGCGGCCATGCCGACGTGCAGATGTCGGTGCGTGCCATGAAGGCGGGGGCTTTCGAGTTCCTGACCAAGCCGGTCCATCACCAGGAACTGCTCGATGCCATCCACGCCGCCATCGCCGCGCATGGCGAACGCCGCAGCCAGGAACGCGGGCTGACCATCCAGCGCGCCCGCTTCGAGACGCTGACCGCGCGCGAACGCGAGATCACGATGATGGTGGTGTCCGGCCTGCGCAACAAGCAGATCGCCGACGACCTCGGCCTCAGCGAGGCGACGGTGAAGCTGCACCGCGGACAGGCCATGCGCAAGATGGAAGCCCGCTCCGTCGTGGAACTGGTGCGCATTGTCGACAGCCTGACCGCGGCCGGCCGATTCTGACCGGAATTGACGTCATATGGCTTTTCGCATAGATCTGCTGCCGCTGCCTGTCAACGCAGTGCTGGATGACGGAATCCTCCCCATGGACTGTTCATCCCGGCAAGGAAGATAAAGTCCCATCAAGGGCATTGAATAAAGCTTTCGAGTCGATCGTTGCCTTTGGATCAATCCGTATGACTGAGGCAAATACCCAAAGACGAATCAGGAGATTTGTCTAACCTTTCCTTAACTCTTATCCCGCTTTTCCTGACTGAGATGGTTGCCCTAAAGGGCAGGTGCCGCAAAAAAACAATAAGGCGCCGAAGGCAGGATCAAATGGGGTTGGGTATGACGATGAAGGCTTTGTCCCTTGCGGGAAAGACTGTAGCTCTTTGTATTGGCGGGCTTCTATTGCTTGCCTTTTCTACATTCGGTGTGAATGAACTTCTGCTCACCGGCTATGCGGAGCGCATGGCGATGGAGCGGCAGGAGACCAACATGCGCGTCGCCTGGGACGTGCTGAACCAGTATGGACAGGCCTTCGATGCGCGCGACGGGACGCTGTTCGCCGGCGACCGCGTCCTGAACGACTTTTTCGAGCCTGTGGACCGGGTCAAGCGGCTGGTCGGCGGCACCGCGACCCTGTTCATGGGCGACCGCCGCGTCGCCACCAATGTGCTGAAGCCGGACGGCAGCCGCGCGGTCGGCACGACCCTGGCGAAGGGGCCGGTCTATGACGCGGTGCTGGGCCGCGGCGTGCCCTATCGCGGGCAGGCCGACATTCTCGGCACGCCATTCTACACCGCCTATGATCCGATCAAGGCGCCGGACGGCCGCGTCGTCGGCATTCTCTACGTCGGCATTCCGAAAGCGGAGTTCTTCGCGGCGATCCGCGACACCCAGGCGACGATCGCGTCGATCAGCGCGGTGGTGACCCTGCTGGTCGCGGCCTGCTGCCTGCTGCTGGCGCGGCAGATGTTCCGGCCGCTGTCCGGCATCCGCACCGCGATGGAGGAGCTGGCGCGCGGCACCCTGTCGGTTGCCATTCCGGCGTTGGGCCGCAAGGACGAGATCGGCGGCATGGCGAAGGCGCTCGGTGTCTTCAAGGACAATGCGCTGGAGGTCGACCGGCTGCACGAGGCCCAGGCGGCCGAGCGCGCCCGCTCGCTGCAGGAACGCCGAGCGGCGATGGAGGAGGTGGCGCAGTCCTTCGAGGGATCGCTGCTGGGTGTCGTCGGGGTGCTGAGCGCCACCACCACGCAGTTGCAGGCGAACGCCCAGCGGCTGCACGACATCGCCGAGACCGGCAGCGTCCGCGCCCACACCGTCAGCAACGCCGCCGGCGAGGCGAGCGACGACGTCCGCACCGTCGCCGGTGCCGCGGAGGAACTGAGCAGCTCGATCGGCGAGGTCGGCCGGCAGGTGGAGGAGTCCGCCCGCATGGTCCGCAGCGCGGTGGAGGAGGTGACCCGGACCAACCACACCATGGACGGGCTGGCCTCCGCCGCCGGTAAGATCGGCGAGGTGGTGACCCTGATCCAGGACATCGCCGCCCAGACCAACCTGCTGGCGCTGAACGCCACCATCGAAGCCGCCAGGGCGGGGGAGGCGGGCAAGGGCTTCGCCGTCGTCGCCGGCGAGGTGAAGACGCTGGCCAACCAGACCGCCCGCGCCACCGACGACATCGCCCGGCAGGTGGCGGAAATCCAGGCGGTGACCGGCCATGCGGTGGAGGCGATCGAGGGGATCGGCCGCATGGTGATGTCGGTCAGCGAGCTTGTCGGCCGCATCGCCGTCTCCGCCGACCACCAGAGCGCCACCACCGCCGACATCGCGCAGTCGGTGCAGCGCGCCGCCGACCGCACGACCGAAGTCACCCACAACATCGAAGAGGTCTCGCATTCAGCCCACGAAACCGGGGTGATGGCGTCGGAGGTCCGCGCCGCCGCCGCCGACCTGGGCCGGCAGGCGCTGTCCCTGCGCGATCAGGCGGAAGAGTTCCTCCGCCATGTGCGGGCGGCCTGAGCATTCGTAGGTTCAAGAGAGAAGCCTGACGTTTGAAGCGCTCCGCGTCGGATCGTGTCCTGAGCCTTTCTCGGTCGTCATCCTCGCCTTAGCGGGGATGACGAGTGGGAGACGTGCATGCCTGCCAAATCAGTGCTTTCTATTATGGCAGCAGCGCACATCCCATGAAGTGATGGCCGTTCCGGCACCGATGTCGTCTGGCCGCGGCGTGACGAGGGGGAACCTGTTGGGTTATTTTTTTATTCTCTGAGAAAGGGTTGGAGGGATTTCCCTCTATCGGAATCCGCGCAAGGCCACACTCCACAGGAGATCCTTTCTCAAGATCAATGTGAAATCTCATTGATCCGTATGGTTGCGGCTTGGTCACAATCTGCACCCACGCATTCTATGAGAAATGGCCCTGCAAACATCTCAAAAAACTTGTATTTTCTCGGAAAATGCGCTACCTATAATTTTTTATATGCTCTATTTCTGCGTTTTAAAAATGCTCCTGATCTCTCTGGAATCTTAAAAAGGAGAGTGATTATGGGATTGTTCGGCGATTTTTGGGATGTGGCAACCTCCGAAAAGAGGGAGCAAAGAATGGAAAGATTTGGTGTTGCCTACGCAAATTCCTCCTATGAAAGATGCGAGAATTGTTCGTATCGCGCCGAGGGAGGCGGAAGCCGTTATTACGGATATGGACGGCATAATATTGATGTATACGCAAATACTGTATGCGCATATTTCAGAGCTGGTCCTTCTCAGCACACAAGAAGATAGAGTTGCCGTCCAGCTGGTGCTGAATGGCTGACCGGAGTGGTCGAAGGCAGGGTGTGGAACGGCAAGGCATCCTGCCTTTGATGGTTGCGCATTATGCGAGGTATGGGCGATGGGCTATAGCCTCAAGGACTTGGAGCGAGCTGGTCAGAAGCTGAACGACCATTTGGAGGAAAGATCCAGGGCCCAGGGCGAAGACGCCGCCCGACGGTTGATTGCCAGCACCGCGCGTGGCCGAGGGCTTTGGTTTATTCTGCATGTGCCGGCTTGGGCGATGATCATGGCATCTGTCGGGGCGGTGATCTCCACGACTCTGCAGGTGAGATACGCAGTTCACAACGCGGAAATACCGGCTTTACTTGTCAGCGGATTCATCGCGACACTCTGGTACCGTGCCAATTTCACGCGGGAGCATCCGCTGATCAGCTTCATCCTCGGTGCGTTCATGGTGCCATGGATCATCCTGACGCTGGCCAAGTAGCATTGGGCGCGCAATCCACTCCGCCACATCCAGTCCATTCGAGTTGAAGCGGCTAAGTCCTGTTTATGCGATACGCCAAGATTGAAGCGGAGGCTCCCGGCACGACCTTCATGGGCCGCCCCCTATGTCAATCGGTTCGGGGGGGCGAAGACGCCGATCTGGCAAACGGTGACCTTGCCCCTTTATTGCCTGCGGCCTCGGCGAGCATCCACCCGATCTTCACTTGAAGGCCAGCAGGATGACCCCGGCGGCGATCAGCATGACGCCGAGCCAGTTCGGTGCCGACAGATTCTCGCCCAGGAACAGGACGCCGAACAGCGCGACCAGCACGACGCTGAGCTTGTCGACCGGCGCCACCTGCGAGGCCGGACCGAGCTTCAGCGCGCGGAAATAGCACAGCCACGACGCCCCGGTGGCGAGGCCGGACAGGATGAGGAACAGCCATGTCCGACCCGACACCGCCGATGGCGACAACGACTGGCCCGAGGCGACGACGATGCCGATCAGCATCATGAGGATGACCACGGTGCGGATCAGCGTCGCGATATCGGAACCCACACCTTCGACGCCGACCTTGGCGAAGATCGCGGTCAGCGCCGCGAATCCGGCCGACAACAGCGCCCACAGCATCCAGGTCGGAAACAGGCCATCGCTCATTCGCTTGGTTCCTCCGGTTCAGCCGTCCCACGGCTTCGGATCGGGCCGGCTATCCGGCGGCAGCAGGTCGTTGGTATCCCAGCTCAGCATCAGCAGAAGCACCCATTCCGCCCGATTGGAAAAGCCATATTGCGGCCCGCTGGACGATACCAGCCTGCCGGAGGTCTTATCGTAGGCGGTGGCGGCGATCTTGGCGACGCCCTGCGTCAGTTCCTTCTTGAACAGCGGGATCTCCGGCGTGGAGGAGGTGCCGCTGACCGGCAGCGGAATGTCGATGCTGGGAATGCCGAGCAGCGAGCTTTCGTTGTCAACCGACAGGGCGCCGACCCGCAATTCCACGACGGTCGCCGCCTTGTCGCGGCTTTCCGCCATGGCGGCGCCATGGCGCAGCAGGGCGTCGCGGACGGACGAGACGGCGTATTTGGTGTCGTAGCCCTCGACCCCGGCGGCATCGACATAGACGCTGCCCTCCACCGCCAACCGGCCGGCCAGACGCTCCGCCGCCTGATCGGCCGCGGTGGAAATCAGCAGCTGTTCCGTGGCCGAACGGGCCGGGGTGGTGACGTGCGAGGTGGAGCAGCCGGCCAATCCAACTCCTGCCAGCCCAACTCCTGCCAGCCCAACTCCGGCCAGTCCAACTCGGACCGTGACCAATAAAAGCGGGACGGCTGCGCTGTGGCACCGCCGTCCCGTTCCGCAGGCCGCCAGTCGCGGCATGTAATGCTCAAAAATCCGCCTGACGAACATTGTCGCTTTCCCGGTCTCCGCAATCGATATTCAGGCCATGGCCTGTGCCAGGGCACGGAATATCGTCTGAGGCGGCCTATCCAGACCGAGTGACGGTCTTCGGTCAACGGCGCAAATGTCGAGGTCGGACTCCGAGCGGAAGGGGAGGGGACGGCCGGGAATCGTGGGCGCCCCCCTCCGGTACCGGATCAGTAGGTGTAGAACATCTTCTGAATGGCCTTGGTGTCGGTCGTCTTGGTCAGCGCCAGCATCAGCAGGATGCGGGCCTTCTGCGGGTTGAGGGTGTCACTGGCGACGAAATCCAGCTCGTCGTCGTTTGCCTCGCCGTTGCGCGCGACGATGCCGTTGCCGACGCGGGACGAGCGGACGATGATGACGCCCTGCTTGCGGGCGTCGACCAGGCCGGGCTTCATCGCGTTGGACAGGCTGCCGTCGCCGACGCCGGCATGGATGATGCCCTTGGCCCCCGCTTTCACCAGGGCGTCGAGCGCCGTGCGGTTGTTGTTGGCATAGCCATAGACGATGTCGACCTGCGGCAGGCTGTCGAGCTTGGAGATGTCGAACTCCGCCTCCGCCGTGTGCTTGCGCACGACCTGCCGGTAGAAATGCGCCTTGTTGTCCTGCATGTAGCCGAGGAAGCCCAGTTCCGGCGTGCGGAAGGTGTCGGCGGTCGAGGTGTTGGTCTTGGTCACGTCACGGCCGGCGTTGATCTGGTCGTTGAGCGAGACCAGCACGCCCTTGCCGACGGCGTCCTTGGAGCCCGCCAGCGTGACCGCGTTGTAGAGGTTGACCGGGCCGTCGGCGCTGATGGCGGTGGACGGGCGCATGGCGCCGACGATCACCACCGGCTTGGTGCTCTTGACCGTCAGGTTGAGGAAATAGGCGGTTTCCTCGATGGTGTCGGTGCCGTGGGTGATGACGATGCCGTCGACGTCCTTCTGCGCGAGCAGTTCGTTGACCCGCTTGGCCAGCTTCAGCCAATGGTCGTTGGTCATGTTCTCGCTGGCGATCTGGAAGACCTGCTCGCCCTTGACGTTGGCGACCTTCTTCAGTTCCGGCACCGCTTCGATCAGCTTCTCCACGCCGACCTTGGCGGCGGTGTAGCCGACGGTGGTGGTGCTGGTGGCGCCGGTGCCGGCGATGGTGCCGCCGGTCGCCAGGATGGTGACGTTGGGCAGGCCGTCATCGGCGAAGGCGGGGACGAAAGCGGCACTTCCGGTCATCAGCAGGGCGGTGAGCCCGGCGGCGGCCACGGTGCGGGCCATGGATTTGGTGGCGGTCTTGAGCACGGCGTTCCACTCCCAGTGCGATTTTTTGGCCGACATTGGCCGGCCATCGGGCGATTTTCTTGACCGGCTCCTGCCGGCCTGCGGGTGTGCTCAGTCTGGGCGATTGCAATGAATGCCCTTAGTCAGCGTCATGAACGACTTTCACAACCGATGTGAACGGCCATTTGCAAAGCTGTCGCGTCGGGATCGTCGCCGGTGCTTGCAAGCGCAGGCGTTGCCTGGGCAGAGTGGCCGTGATGCTTTCGACCCGAAGGACTGTCGCCGTGAATTTCCTGGGACGCACCGTCGCGCTCACCCTGTCGCTTTTCGTCTGGGTGGCGGGGGCGGGAGAGGCCGCTGCGGAACGGCGCGTGGCGCTGGTGATGGGCAACAGCGCCTATCAGTATGCGCCGCGGCTGCCCAACCCGACCAACGACGCCAAGGCGATGGCGGACTCCCTGCGTGCCGCCGGGTTCGAGCTGATCGGCGGGGCGCCGCAGCTGGACCTCGACCGTGCCGGGACGGAACGGGTGATCCGCAGCTTCGGCGCCAAGCTGGCCGGGGCCGATGTCGGGCTGTTCTTCTATGCCGGACACGGCATGCAGGCCAGGGGCACCAACTACCTGCTGCCGGTCTCCGCCAATCTGGAGAAGGAGGCGGATGTCCGCTACGAACTGATCGACATCGCCATGGTGCTGGACGAGATGGCGCTGGCGGAAAGCCGGTTGAACATCGTCATCCTGGACGCCTGCCGCAACAACCCCTTCGGTGGGCGCGGCATGCGTGCCGCCTCGCCCGGTCTGGCGCAGATGCAGGCGCCGGCCGGCACCATCATCGCCTATGCGACCCAGCCGGGGGCGGTGGCGGCCGACGGCGCGGGGGCCAACAGCCCCTATACCGAGGCGCTGTCGAAGGCGATTCTGAAGCCGGGCGAGACGGTTTTCGACGTCTTCAACGATGTCGGGATCACGGTGAAGCGCAATTCCGGCGGCGTGCAGCAGCCCTGGGTGTCGGCCTCGCCCATCGAGGGACGCTTCTATTTCCTTGGTCCGACCACCGTGGTGATGGCGCCGCCCGCCGATGCGGCACCCGCCGCGACGGCCGCGGGCGCCGACAAGGAAACGCTGTTCTGGGACAGCATCAAGGGCAGTTCCAACCGCGGCCTGTTCGAGGCCTATCTGAAACAGTTCCCGCAGGGCACCTTCGCTCCCATCGCCGAGGCGCGCGTCGCGGAGTTGGGCGGGACGGTGCCGCCCGAGCGAGCCCAGCTCTCTGTCGCCGCACTGGCCGCACCACCGGTTCCAGTTCCGGCCCCCGTTCCAACTCTGCCGCCCGCCCCCGCCGCCCCCACGGCCACTCCGGCTCCGGCCGCTCCGCCGGTCCGGCCGCTGGATGTGTCGGCGATCCCCTATCTCAGCGCCAAGTCGCGGCAGACGCTGGCGATGTATGCGGGACTGCCGTCGCCCAAGGCGCTGGCGATCTCGACCAAGGGCAACTACGCCTACTTCTCCAACAAGTCGAACAGCCGGACCGGGGACGACGTCAAGCGCAGCGCCCTGCAATATTGCCAGTATCGGGCGGAGGAACCCTGCACCCTTTATGCGGTCGACGACGCCGTGGTGATGGAGGCCAAGGGCTTCACCCCGATGCCGGTGGAAATCCTGGGGAGCGGCCGCTTCGATCCGGCGCGTGTGCCCTTCGTCAGCGATCACACGCGCAAGGTCGGCATGGTGAATTACCAGCGCAATCCCGGCCACAAGGCTCTGGCGGTGACGCTGGCCGGCCGCTGGGCCACCGTCTGGGATCGCGACAGCGAGGAAGAGGCGAAGCAGGCCGCGCTGGAACGCTGCGAACAATCCGGCGGCAACCACGATTGCATGCTCTACGCCGTCGGCGACAGGATCGTCTTTGACGAAGCGCCGGACGAGGAGGAGGACGAGGAAGAGGAATGAGCGGATGGTGGAGCGTGCCGGCGGCATGGATGGCGCGGAACCGGTCCAAGCTGGTGCATGCCTTGCGGATGACCGCCTCCACCCTGGCGACTTTCGCGCTGGCCGAGCTGCTGGGCCTGCCGCAGGGGTTCTGGGCCGTGATCACGGCGCTGATCGTCACCCAAAGCAATGTGGGCGGTTCGCTGAAGGCGGCGCTCGACCGTTTCGTCGGCTCTCTGGTCGGTGTCGCCTATGGCGGGGTGATCGCCATGCTGATCCCGCACACGGACGGGCTGACGCGGGCCGTGGCGCTGCTGGCGGCGGTTGCGCCGCTGTCCTATCTGGCCGCCAAGTCGGCCGGATTCCGCATTGCGCCGATCACCGCGATCATCGTGCTGCTGGGCAGCGCCGGGGCCAGCCTCGGTCCGCTCAGCTTCGCCACCGACCGCATGCTGGAGGTGGGTCTCGGCTGCATCGTCGGCATCCTGGTGTCGCTTCTGGTGGTGCCGGCCCGCGCCTCGCGCTCCGTGCTGGACACGGCGGCGGAGGCGGCACGGCTGATGGCTGACCAGCTTGATACGCTGGCCGTGGCCGACGACGCGTCGCAGGCCGCCATGAGCCGGCTGGTGCTGCGCACCCGGCAAGCCCTCGCCCGGCTGGAAACCCTGGTGGGCGAGGCGGCGCGGGAGCGGCGGAGCCGGCTGGCCGACATGCCCGATCCCGATCCGCTGCTGCGCACGCTGATGCGGCTGCGGCATGACGTGGTGATGCTGCGCCGCGCGGCGGGGGAGCCGCGACAGGACATCGCCGACCGCGATGTCTGCCCCGACTGGACTCCGGTCGCCGTGGCGGGGGCGGCCACTCTGCGTGGTCTGGCCAATGCATTGACCGCCGGTCGGCCGCCTGACCGCTCCACTGCGCTTGCCGATGCGCTGGCGGCCTACCGCGCCGCCATCGACCGCACCCGCGCCGAACGGCGGACGCGTGACCTGTCCACCGACTGGCTGTGGCGGATGTTCGGCACCGGCTTTGCGCTGGAGCAGTTCCGCCGCAATCTGGACGACCTCGTCGAGCGGACGGCGGACTTCGCCGCCCATGGTTAGGAGCACGGCCACCCTCCTCCCGGCGCGAGGGAACGCACCGTCGGCAACCCCGCGAAGCCATTGACAATCCAGACCGCAATACCACAATCCAAGTCAGCTTGCGGGGTGGAACAGCATTATGAAATATATGGTGAGGGTCAACAAACTGGCGGTCGGCAAGACCAGGGGGGAACCCCGCAGCGTCCGGGCGATCGCCACCCGGATCGCCAAGCAGCATGGCGTTTCCTACAAACGGACCTATGCCGACGCATGGGCGGACAACGTGACGCAGATTTCCGGCGACCCAGTCATACATGACGATACCAACGACCTGCTGGTGGCGCTGAAGCGCGCCGGAGCCATAACCGGCCCTCAGATGGTCAGAATGCTGACGCTTCATTTGACGAAGAAAGACAAGTTTCGTGTTCGATCCCTTCGGCGACTTTGAGAGTGCTGGGTATCTGAGAAATACCCAAGGACTCAAAGATTCGCGCATCATCAAGCGGATCGAGCATGAGGTCTTTCGCGCCAATCTGATCGATGCGGTTGACTTTATCTCAAATGTCGAAAACATCGAGTATGGTGATTTCCTGAAAGTCCACCAGATACTTTTTTTCGATTTCTATCCATGGGCTGGCAAGGACAGGGCGGACATTGCGCCTACCATCGCGGTGAGCAAGGCATCCGTGATGTTCAGCCATCCCAGAGACGCCGTTCTCGCCGTCTGTCAGGGGCTGCGGATCGGCCAATCCGGTTCCATGCGGCAGTCACTCGGCGAGGTGATGGGGCTTTTCGCTTATGGTCATCCATTCCTCGACGGAAACGGACGGACCATGCTGATCGTCCATTCGGAATTGTGCCATCGGGCCGGATTTTCCGTGGACTGGAGCAAGACGACGAAACCCGATTATCTCGCCGCTCTGAGCCACGAGATCGCCAGTCCCAACGACCATGTCCTCGACCGCTACCTGTCACGCTTCATCGCGCCGGAGGTGCCACGCGCGCGCTGGTTCGAGACCATCACCGCCATCGACGGCCTCGACGGAAACAAAGGGCGCGTTTCCGATGTGGTGGAGGGCGACTTCAGCGACGAGGATGTAGCCGGGCGGTATAGGGACTACGAGGCGCGCCGCGGCTACGGGATCGCTCCGTCCGCCAGTCCCGGCGATGCCCGGCCGTGCGACGACTGCGGACAGGCTCCCTGCATCTGCTTGCCGGGAGCGCGGGTTTGAGAAAACATAACGGCGGAGGTCGACGCACCCGTCAACCTCCGCTCGATATGTGCGGGCGCACGTAAGCCCGCGGCCCCTCAGCGGTCGCCCAGATCGTGTTCGATCTCCGTCACCAGCCGTTCGGCGCAGTGCACCGCCCGCTGCCGGTCCTCGTCGCTCATCCCCTGCATGGGGTCGGACTGGGCCGGAAAGGACTCCGACCGGCAGAGCCGGCGGCCGGATGCGCAGACCATCACTTCGTAATGGCGGCTGTCCTCGTTGAACAGGCACTCGGACTCGAAGCCTTTCGCATCGGTTTCGGCCCACATGATCGTCTTGCTCATCGTCCGGCTCCTTCTGGTCTGGGTCGGGCTGGTCTTATTTGGCGTTCGCCATCGCGACGGCGGTGTCGGCCATCCGGTTGGAGAAGCCCCACTCGTTATCGTACCACGCCATGATGCGGACGAAGTTGCCGTCGATGACCTTGGTCTCCTTCAGCGCGAAGGTCGAGCTGTGCGGATCATGATTGAAGTCGGTCGAAACCAGATCCTCGGTGTAGGCGCCCAGCACGCCCTTCAGCGGGCCGTTGGCGGCATCGGAGATCGCCTTGGTGATCTCCTCGACCGAGGTGGCGCGCTTGGCGGTGAACTTGAAGTCGACGACCGACACGTTCGGGGTCGGGACGCGCATGGCGGTGCCGTCCAGCTTGCCCTTCAGATCCGGCAGGACCTTGCCGACGGCCTTGGCCGCGCCGGTCGAGGTCGGGATCATGTTCAGGGCCGCCGCGCGGGCGCGGTGCAGGTCCTTGTGGTTGGTGTCGACGATCCGCTGGTCACCCGTGTAGGAGTGGATCGTGGTCATGAAGCCCTTCTCGATGCCCACCAGATTGTGGAGGACATGCGCGACCGGGGCCAGGCAGTTGGTGGTGCACGACGCGTTGGAGACGATCTTGTGCTCGGCGGTCAGCTTGTCGTGGTTGACGCCATAGACGACGGTGATGTCCTCGTCGGTGGCCGGGGCCGAGATCAGCACCTTCTGCGCACCGGCTTCCAGATGCTTGGCGGCGTCGGCGCGCTTGGTGAAGATGCCCGAGCATTCCATGGCGATCTCGACGCCGAGATCCTTCCACGGCAGCTTGGCCGGGTCACGCTCCTGGACGACCTTGATCGAGTGGCCGTTGACGATCAGCACGCCATTTCCGTTTTCATCGGCGCCGGTCTCGATGGTGCCGGGGAAGCGGCCGTGGACGCTGTCGTACTTCAGAAGGTGCGCGTTGGCCTTCAGATCGGCGAGGTCGTTGATCGCCACGACCTCCACGTCCTTGCGGCCGCTCTCGTAGATGGCGCGCAGAACCAGACGGCCGATGCGGCCAAAACCGTTGATCGCTACCTGTACAGCCATGATGTGCTCCAGTCGTTCGGTTGCGGTCTCGTGCCGATTGGGGTGGAGACCTGATTTAACCGGGGAAAGCGGGCTTCAGCCCGCAGGAATTGCAGTTCAAGGGAGTGGCTTTGCACTCACGCCGGAACGGCGCGCGGCGACATCGCATCCAGCCATGCCGGCAGGGCGTCGCGGCTGGTCAGCTCGCTGAAGCGGTCGTCCACGCCGGCTGCCGCCAGGGCGGCGATGGTGTCCACGCCGGCCGCCACCGACTGCAGCCCTGCGTCGCGGGTGCGCCGGGCGATGAACCAGGCCAGCGCGTTGGTGCCCCCGTCGAAGGGGGCGATCTCATAGACGCCGAGCGGTCCCGTCCATACCACCGTCCTCGCCGCCTCGACGCAGGCGGTCAGCCGTGCCGCCGTCGCCGGCCCGATGTCGAGAACCATGTCCTCCGGCCCGATGGCGGAACAGGGAACGACGCGATCCTCCGCCCCATTCCGCGCCTCGGTCGCCACGACGGCATCGACCGGCAGCAGCAGCTCGCAGCCGCAGGCCTTCGCCCGGTCCAGCAGCCTGCGGGCTTCGTCGAGCAGGTCGTAATCGCACAGCGAGGCGCCCATGTCGGTGCCGGTCGCCGCCAGGACGGTGTTGGCGATGCCGCCGCCCAGCGCCAGCACATCGACCCGCGTCACCAGCCGGATCAGCAGATCCAGCTTGGTGGACAGCTTCGCGCCGCCGACGACGGCGCAGACCGCGTGGTCGGACCGTCCCGCCTTGCGGGCGGGGGTGAACAGGGTTGGCCGCGCCGGCCCGTCCGCATCACGACCACCCGTGATCAGATGCAGCCGGCCGGTCAGTCGGGGGGCCGAATTGCCTCGGACATCGGTCGTAAGCATGATGCCTGTCCTTTTCTTGGAACCAATTTTGTCGTTTGTCGTCTTACCGTTCAGGCGGTCCGGATCGGCCCGGCGCCCGATGATGTCGCGCAACGCTCCGGCGGGGGACCGGCGGCGCGGCGGGTTTCGCGGTAGAGGATCAGCAGCCCGCTGCCGATCAGCACGGTGGCGCCGACGATCACATGGGGGGCCGGCACGTCGCCCCAGACCAGCCAGCCGAGGATCGTCGCATAGATCAGGCTGGCATAGCTGAAGGGGCCGACCACCACCGCCCGGGCCAGCGAATAGGCCCGCGTGCTGAAATACTGCGCCCCGCCGCCGGCGATCCCCATTGCCGCCATCAGGAACAGCGCATGGCCGTCCGGCGTCGTCCAGTCGAACGGTAGGGCCAGCGCGCTGAGCAGGGTGGAAATCACGGTGAAGTAGAGGACCGTCGTCACCGGCTTTTCCGTGCGGCCCAGCTGGCGCATGGCGATCATCGCCAGCGCGTAGCAGATGGCGGCGGTCAGCGCCACCAGGGAACCGCGGTCGATCATGTCGGCGCCGGGCTGGACCATGATCAGTACGCCGGCGAAGCCGACCGCCACCGCTCCCCAACGGAAGGCGCCGACCTTCTCCCCCAGCAGCGGCACCGACAGGGCGGTCAGGAACAGCGGAGCCGAATAGGAGATCGCCACGGCATTGGCCAGCGGCATCAGGTGATAGGCCCAGAACAGCAGCACCATCGACGCCAGCCCGACGATGGCCCGCCACAGATGCCCCTGCCAATGGTCGGTGCGCAGACAGCTCCGCCCGCCCGCCGCCGCGACCATGGCGACCGCCGGCAGCAGGGCGAACAGGTTGCGGAAGAAGGTGACCTCGCCCAGTGGGTAGGTTTCCGCCAGGATCTTGGCCAGCGCATTCATGATGGTCATCAGCGCCATCGCCAGCAGCATCGACAGGATACCGAGCCGGACATTTTCCGGTGGTTTGGCGGTGGGGCTTGTAGGGACCTGTTCCATGATGTCTTTCGCTTCCCGGGGAGGTCTCCCTCCCCCGGGACGGGAGAGGGAGACCTCAGGCAGCCTTGCTCAATTGCTCTGCTGCAATCACACCCAGCGTGTGGCGGGCGATCATCCGTTCCTCGTCGGTCGGGATGATGAAGACCGGCACGCGGCTCTCCTGGGCGGAGATGCGGGTCGCCTTCGCCCGGTTGGCCGCCGGGTCGATGGCGACGCCGAGCCAGGCCAGCTTCTCCGCCACCCGCGCCCGCACCAGGGTGGAGTTCTCACCCACGCCCGCGGTGAAGACCACGGCGTCGAGCCCGCCCATCGAGCCCGCCAGCGCCGCCACCTGCTTGGCGACGTTGTGGCAGAACAGCTCCACCGCCTCGGCCGCTGCGGGAAGGTCGGAGTTCTCAAGGTCGCGCATGTCGTTGGAGAGGCCCGAGACACCCAGCATGCCCGACTTGTGGTAGAGCAGCTTTTCCAGCTCGTCGGCGCCGTAGCCCTTCTCGCGCATCAGGTAGATCAGCACGCCGGGATCGATGGCGCCCGGCCGGGTGCCCATCGGCACGCCGTCCAGCGCGGTGAAGCCCATGGTGGTGTCGACGCTGTGCCCGCCGCGCATGGCGCACAGGCTGGCGCCGCTGCCGAGATGGCAGACCACCACATGGGCATCGGCCAGCTCCGGGGCGACCTGGGGCAGGCGGTGGGCGATATATTCGTAACTCAGGCCGTGGAAGCCGTAGCGGCGGATGCCTTCCGCCGTCAGCTCGCGCGGGATGGCGAAGGTCTGCGACTGCCAGGGCTGGGTCTGGTGGAAGGCGGTGTCGAAGCAGGCGACCTGCGGCAGCGACGGGTAGACCTGGGCCAGCGCCCGCATGGCGGCGATGTTGTGCGGCTCATGCAGGGGGGCGAGCGGGATCAGCTCCTCCAGCTGGTCGAGCACTGCCGGTGTCACGCGGACGGGGGCGGAGAAGCGGGTGCCGCCATGGACGACGCGATGGCCGGCGGCCACCAGCGTGGCGCCCTTCAGCGTGCCGCCGATCCAGTCGAGCAGATGGTGGAGCAGCTCCGGACGGCCCGGATTCTCACCGGCGGCCCAGCTGTGGTCGGCGATCTTGTTGCGGCCGGCATCCTTCGCCTCGAAACGGGGGGCGGTGCCGATGCCGGAGATCTGGCCGGTGACGACCGGGGCGATCTCTGCGGCGCTGCCGCCCTGGAAAACGCAGAATTTCAGGCTGGAGGACCCTGCATTGATGACGAGGCAGGCGTCCTCGCTGGAGTTTGACAGTGCGACCATGACGAAAACGTCCTATTCGGCGGCCAGCGCGAGCTTCGGCTGGCGTTGAGCGGCGGCGACCAGCGAGGCGACGGCGCAGGAAGCGAGCCGTGCCCGCACATTGTCGGCGCGGCTGGTGAGGATGACCGGCACCTTGGCGCCCAGCACGATGCCGGCGAGGTCGGCGTTGGCCAGGAAGGACAGCTGCTTGACCAGCATGTTGCCGGCCTCCAGATCGGGGGCGAGCAGGATGTCCGGCTGGCCGGCGACCGGGGAGGCGATGCCTTTGGTGCGGGCGGCTTCGGCGGAGATGGCGTTGTCGAAGGCCAGCGGGCCGTCCAGGATGCCGCCGGTGATCTGGCCGCGGTCGGCCATCTTGCAGAGTGCTGCGGCTTCCAGCGTGGTGTTGATCTTCGGATTGATCGTCTCGACCGCCGACAGGATGGCGACGCGCGGGGTGGCGACGCCCAGGATCTTGGCGAGGCCGATGGCGTTCTGGACGATGTGGACCTTGTCTTCCAGTGTCGGGTAGATGTTGATCGCCGCGTCGGTGATCAGCAGCGTCTTGGAATAGGTCGGCACATTCATCAGGAAGACGTGGCTGATCCGGCTGGCGGTGCGCAGGCCGGTTTCCTTCTTCACCACCTCGCCCATCAGCTCGTCGGTGTGCAGGCTGCCCTTCATCACCGCCTCGGCCTCGCTGGTGCGGGCCAGCGCCACGGCGGTGGCGGCGGCGGCGCGGCTGTGGGCGGCATCGACGATGCGGTAGCGGGCGATATCGAGCCCGCCGGCCGCGGCGACCTTGCGGATCAGCGCTTCCGGCCCGACCAGGATCGGCTCGATCAGCCCGGCCTCGGCAGCCTCAACGGCGCCCTGGAGGGAGCTGGCATCGCAGGGATAGGCGACGGCGGTGACCACCGGCGGAAGCTCGTCGCACTTGGCGAGCAGGGCGTCGTGCTTGTCGTGGCGGATCATCTGGATCTGCGGCAGCTCATGTGCCGGACGGACGACCTTCTGGGTCGGGGCGATCACCTCGGCGGTGCCGAGCACGACGACTTCGCCGTCCTGGTTGGTGCAGACGCAGTCGAAGACGACGACGTTCTTGGCAGGCCGCTTCTCGATCACGGTGACGGTGGCGGTGACGATGTCGCCCAGCCCGACCGGGCGGCGGAACTGCAGGCTCTGGCCGGCATAGAGCGACCCGGCGCCCGGCAGATAGGTGCCGAGCACGCCGGAGATCAGCGAGCCGGTCCACATGCCGGGGCCGATCACCTTCTGGAACCGGCTGTCGGCGGCGAATTTCGGGTCGAGATGGGCCGGGTTGATGTTGCCCGACACGGTGGCGAACAGCTCCACATCCATCAGGGTGAGCTGACGGGAAAGGCTGGCCGACTGGCCGATCTGGATTTCGTCGAAGGTCACATTCTCGACCACGGCACAGGCGCCGTTGCCGGAAGCTTCACCACTGGCACGCATTTTTGAACACTCCGGTTGACCGGGTCGAGCAAGCGGCCCGTTTCTACGGTCCGAGGGGGCGGCGGCGGGACGGGACGGAAAGCATGGCCGTCCACTGTTTAATCCCCAGTCGTCGCCCGTTTTGCGCCAGCGTTCTGCGCCGCGCCGGGAACCATCGATATATTAATATATTAACTGTGCATCGCAACATAGATCCGTCGGAAAGCCCGGGCCTTGACACTATGCCGCAGGTGGCCGGTGGCCGAATTCTGCGGAAATGGTCCGGCGGGGCTTCCCCCTCCTCCCGGGGAGAGACGGGAGGAGGGGGCACAACGGCGGGACGTCTCAGCGATAAGGGCGCCCGCCGCCCGTCCTTGAAGTCCCTTCAGGTGCGCTCCCTGCCGCCGTTGTCGCCTCTCCGGGGGCGGGAGAGGGCGGGCGGGGGGATCGCCGGGCAGGGGACTTCAGGAGCTCGTGGACCTCAGGCCTTCAGGATGCCGCGACCGGCGAAGCGGGCGGCGACGCCGAGCTGTTCCTCGATGCGGATCAGCTGGTTGTATTTGGCGAGGCGGTCCGAACGGCTCAGCGAGCCGGTCTTGATCTGGCCGCAGTTGGTGGCGACCGCCAGATCGGCGATGGTGCTGTCCTCGGTCTCGCCCGAGCGGTGCGACAGGACGGCGGTGTAGCCGGCCTTGTGCGCCATGTCGACCGCCTCCAGCGTTTCCGACAGCGTGCCGATCTGGTTGACCTTCACCAGGATCGAGTTCGCCACACCCTGCCTGATGCCCTGGGCCAGACGCTTGGGGTTGGTGACGAACAGGTCGTCGCCGACCAGCTGCACCTTGTTGCCGATGGCGTCGGTCAGCGCCTTCCAGCCCTCCCAATCGTCCTCGGCCATGCCGTCCTCAATCGAGATGATCGGGTAGCGGCCGGCCAGATCGGCCCAATAGGCGACCATCTGCTCGGGCGACAGCGACTTGCCTTCGCCGGCCAGCTCATACTTGCCGTTCTTGAAGAACTCGGTGGAGGCGGCATCCAGCGCCAGCATGACGTCGTCGCCCGGCTTGTAGCCGGCGGCCTCGATCGCCTTCATGACGAAGCCGAGCGCCTCGTCGGTCGAACCGATGTTGGGGGCGAAGCCGCCCTCGTCGCCGACATTGGTGTTGTGGCCGGCGTCCTTCAGCTTCTTCTTCAGCGACTGGAAGATCTCCGAGCCCATGCGGATGGCGTCGGCGCCGGTCTCCGCACCCACCGGCATGATCATGAATTCCTGGATGTCGATCGGGTTGTCGGCATGGGCGCCGCCGTTGATGATGTTCATCATCGGCACCGGCAGCAGCGAGGCGAAGGCGCCGCCGACATAGCGGTAGAGCGGCAGGCCGGCATCCTCGGCGGCGGCGCGGGCGACGGCCAGCGACACGCCCAGGATGGCGTTGGCGCCCAGCCGGCCCTTATTCTCGGTGCCGTCGATCTCGATCATGGTCATGTCGAGCACGCGCTGGTCGGCGGCATCCATGCCGGTCAGGGCCTTGGCCAGTTCGCCATTGACCGACTGCACGGCCTTCAGCACGCCCTTGCCGCCGAAGCGGGACTTGTCGCCGTCGCGCAGTTCGACCGCCTCGTGGGCGCCGGTGGAGGCGCCCGACGGCACCGCGGCACGGCCGAAGGCGCCGGTCTCAAGGGTGACGTCGACTTCGACGGTCGGATTGCCGCGGCTGTCGAGGATTTCGCGGGCGCGGATTTCGGTGATGGCGCTCATGGGAAGGGATGTCCCGTTTCTTGAGGGATTGCGGTTTGCAGAATTATCGGTCGGGAGAGGCTTCCGGTGCGCTCAGCGCAGCTTCGGGCGCCGGTAGATGAACCAGTAGACGGCTCCCACCATCACCGCCCCGCCGATCCAGTTGCCGAGCGTCACGGCGGCGAGGTTGACCAGATACTGGCCGACCGGGATCGAGGGGGCGGCGCGGCCGAGGTCGTGCCAGAAGCTGTCCGGCGCGCCCCATTCGATCAGCAGGCCGAGCGGAACGAAATACATGTTGGCGACGCAGTGCTCGAAGCCGGCGGCGACGAAGGCGGCGACCGGGAAGGTGATCGCCAGGATCTTGTCGCCGACGCTGTGGGCGCCGAGCGCCAGCCAGACGGCGAGGCAGACCAGCACGTTGCACAGGATGCCCAGGAAGAAGGCCTGGGTGGTCGGCAGCGAACTCTTGGCGACCGCGAAATACAGGGCCGAGGCGCCGACCGCGCCATGTCCGAATGTGTATTGCCCGGACAGAAAGACCAGCAGCGCCGTGCCGGCGGCACCGACGAAATTGCCGATCCACACCGTCGTCCACACCCGCATCATCTCGCGGGCATGCAGCCGGCCGCTGGCCCAGGCCATCACCATCAGCGCATCGCCGGTGAACAGCTGTGCGCCGCCGACGATCACCAGGATCAGCCCCATGGAGAAGACCAGTCCGCCCAGCAGCCGGGTCACCCCGTAGGGCAGCATGCCTTCGGCGCCGGACATGGTGACGGTGGCGAACAGGCCGCCCATCGCGATGAAGGCACCGGCGAGGACCGCCAGGGCGAACAGGGTGGGGGTGTCGTAATGTGCCTTCTTGACGCCGAGATTTTCGGCTGCGAGCGCGATGGCATCGGGCATCAGTGCGTCGAGGGTTTGCGGGGTGGGCTGGCTCCAGCCGGCCACATCCTTGCTGTCCACCTTGCTGTCCATGTTCATCGCTCGATGTCCTTGCTGCCGCGCATCGGTGCAGGCCCGTCGGCGGGTTTCGCTCCCGCCATGTAGCTTTACTACATACTCCGGTCGGGAGGACGCTGGCAAGCGCGCCGCCTGAGCAATTCGGTCGCAGGGGCGGGACGGAGATGGGGAAGGCAAAGACAGGGAATCCAGGGATTCTCTGGAGAAACGATGTCACTCTTGCGTCGGTTGCGCTCCTGTAGTGTTGCTACATCATGGCCGGGCGTCACGCCCGGCGTCGGGTGTCGCAGACCATGAACCGTCCTCGTCCGGCATATTTGGCCTGGTAAAGCGCATCGTCGGCGGCCTTCAGCAGATCCTGCACGGTGTTGGCGTCCCGCGGATACAGCGCGATGCCGACGCTGGCGCCCACCGACAGGCTGTTGCGACCGAGCATGACCTCCGCCGACAGCGTGTGGATCAGCTTGGCGGCGACACGCTCCACGTCGGCGAGCGATCCGGCGCCTTCCAGCAGCACGGTGAACTCGTCCCCGCCGATGCGCGCCACGAGGTCGGAGGCGCGCAGGCAGGCGGTCAGCCGCTCCGCCGTCACCCGCAGCACCTTGTCCCCGGCATCATGACCCAACTGGTCGTTCACCGGCTTGAAGCCGTCCAGGTCGATGAACAGCAGGGCGAGCGGCTGGCCGATGCGTTGCGCGCGGGCGAGCGCCGCCTCCGTGCGGGCGAAGAACAGCCGACGGTTGGGCAGTCCGGTCAGTGGATCATGGTTGGCGAGATGGTCCTTTTCCGCTTCGCTGCGCCGGAGCATCTCCTCTATTTCCCGGCGGTCGGTGACATCGCGGGAGATGCCGACGACACCCAGGATATTGTCCTGCGGATCGCGGCAGGCGGTCTTGACCGTTTCCATCAGCCGGCGCCGTCCGTCCGGGTAGACGAACCATTCCTCGCCGCGGGTCATCCCTTCCCGCATGGCGCGCAGGTCGGTCTGGCGGCGACGCTCGGCCGCGTTGTCATCGACCATGTCGATGTCGCGCAGGCGACCGTTCAGGTTGGGTGTCTGTCCGACATAATCCAGGAAGGCGCGGTTGTAGTTCTGGAAGACACCGTCGCGATCCTTGAAGAAGACGACGTCCGGCATCGAATTGATCAGGCTTTGCAGGATGGCCCGTTCCTGATGCAGCGCCTCCAGCGTGGCGCGCTGGTCGCTCACATCCTCCATCAGCCACACCTCCCCGCCATGGGTGAGATAGGCGAAGAAACGGATCCAGCGCCGGACGCCGTCCTTTCGGGTGACCTGCAACTCGGTCATCACCGACGCCGCGGTCAGTCTTGCGGCGTCATAGCGCTGACGGATCTCCTGATCGTGACCGGGGTAGGCCGCCCTGAACCATGCCTCCATCGTCGGCAATTCGTCCTGCCGGTAGCCGATCAGCCGTTCGGCGGCGTGGTTGAGGGAAATCCGCTCGCCTTCGACATAGGCGGCGGCCATCGGCAGATTCTCCACCATGCGCGACAGGTGCAGTTCCGGTGCCGCCGGCTGTTCCAAGGCGGACAGCGGCTTCGCATGGACGAGCATCGCCAATCGCCCGTCCGTCAGGCGCAGGCCCGAACAGTCGCAGGACAGGACGGTCTCCGTGCCCCCGGCTCCCTCCCCTGATGCATCCCGGGCGCCGACCGTCCAGCGCTCGTTGATCCGTCCGGCACCGGACAGGCGGCGGGCGTAATCGGGCAGACGCCGTTGCACCGTCTCGGGCAAGCCGCCAACGGCCGCCAGCTCCTGCATCGACCGGACGCCCCAAAGGGAGCAGGCCGCTGGATTGGCCCACGGGATTTCGCCCGTCTCCAGATCGACCAGCCAAACCGGATCCGAGATCAGGCAAAAGGCCGAAAGATCATCCGAAGACCAATCCCGATCCGAGGTTTGATCGGTGCAGACCACGACGCCCATGGCAAAGGAAGCTCAAATTGGGGACTCTCGCGATCGTAAGGGGATAAACGTTAAATTGATGCGAATGCAACATTGCAGGCAGACCCGGATTGCGCCCGCAACGACGCATCAAAATATCCATTGCACGCAATATTGCATGCCGTCAGTGAAGGAAAAATTTCGGCTGACGCTCAGGGCAAGTCCAGTTCCTGGATGTAGCGCGTCAGCGCGCAGCTGGCGTTCAGCATGTGTGCGCGCATGCAGCGGGCGGCTTCCTCGCCGTCGCCGCGTGCCATGGCGTCGAGAATGGCGCCGTGTTCGGCATGGGAAGTCGCCAGCCGGTCGCCATGGCGAAGCTGTGTGCGGCGGAAGGCGGCGAGGCGGGCCCGGATGCCGACCGCCTGTTCCGCCATGAACTGGTTGTGGGTGGCCTGATAGATCGCCTCGTGGAAGCGGCGGTTGAAGTCGTCATAGGCGTCGAGATCGCCGCCGCGCACCGTGTCCGCCGAGGATTCATGCATGGTCTGCAGCCGGCTGCGTTCGATCGGGGTGATGCGGTAGGTTGCGAGGCGGACGCACATCGCCTCCATTTCCGCCGTTGTTTCGAACATGTCCATGATGCGCTCGGCCGTCATGGTGGCGACCACCACGCCGCGGCGTGGCCGCACTTCCACCATGCCGGTGGTGGCGAGTTGGCGCAGCGCTTCGCGCACCGGGGTGCGGGAGGCGCCGAACCGTTGGCCGATCTGCTGTTCGTCGAGTGGCGTGCCCGGCTTCAGCCGGCCGGTGGCGATCTCGTCGGCCAGCGCCAGACGGATGACGTCGGAGAGCAGGCTCTTGCCGTCGTCGGACACGTCCCGGTCGGCGGCTTCCATCGTCTGAAGGGCATCCATTGCGTACATAACCCTCTTTGATCGTCTGGCTGCGTATGCGCAACTGCCAATCTTATCCCCGATAAGTATACAAAAAGCGGCGAGACGGTCAAAATTATGTTTTTCTCGCTGAAAATCGGTGGTATGTATGCACAACAGTAGCGGCGGCTGATCAAAAAATACAAAAAGCTCTGCGCAAGGGCGAAGCGCATACGTAACCTGGATGCGCTTCCGGCGGGGCAGCCAATGTCGGCCGCCGTCGTGTCTTCGTGCCCGGCCATGCCCGGATCTCAATTCCGTGTTGGACCGCCGGGCCGCATGAACCGACGAAATGGGGAAGCGCACATGATGGGTCGCTACGGAGCTTCAATTCCAATCAACACCGCCGCCTCGATCGAGGGGGAAGGCGCGCCATGGTGATCTTCGGCACCGCACTTCTGGCGGGTTGCTATCTGCTGGGCGTCCTGCTCGGCGATATCCTGGGGTCGCTGATCGGGGTCAAGGCCAATGTCGGCGGCGTCGGCATCGCCATGATGCTGCTGATGGCCGCGCAGTACCACATGCGCAAGCGCGGGCTGATGCGCCCGGAAACCGAGAGGGGCGTCACCTTCTGGGCGATGATGTACATCCCCGTGGTGGTCGCGATGGCCGCCACCCAGAACGTCATCGTCGCCGTCAAGGGCGGTCCGATCGCCCTGCTGGCCGCGCTCGGCTCGGTCGCGCTCTGCGCCTGCGTCATCTCGCTGATCAACCGCGCGATCCAGCGGACCGGAGCCGCCGCCGCCTGGCAGGCCGCCACGCCCGCCGCCGAACTCGAATAAGGGCACCCGCCATGCTCGACAAATTCATCCACGAGATCGTGGACAACCAGCTGGTCGCCGCCTTCGCTTTCGTCGGCATCATCGTCTGGGTTTCCAATTTCCTGGCCCGCCATCTGACAGGCGGCCGTGTGCATGGCTCGGCCATCGCCGTGCTGGCGGGGCTGGCGCTCGCCTATTGGGGCGGGCTGGTCACCGGCAAGACCAAGGGGATGGCCGACCTGACCCTGTTCGGCGGGCTTGCCTTGATGGGCGGCGCCATGATGCGCGACTTCTGCATCGTCGCCACCGCCAGCGAGGTGCAGATCGACGAGGCGCGCAAGGCCGGCTGGCTCGGCTTCATCGCGCTGTTCCTCGGCACCGTGCTGCCCTTCATCGTCGGCGTCGCCGTCGCCATGGCCTTCGGCTACACCGACCCGGTGGCGCTGACCACCATCGGTGCCGGCGCCGTCACCTACATCGTCGGCCCGGTCACCGGTGCGGCCATCGGCGCCAGCTCCGACGTCATCGCGCTCAGCATCGCCACCGGTGTGGTCAAGGCGATCCTGGTGATGATCTTCACTCCCATCCTGGCCGGCTTCATGCGGCTGGACAATCCGCAGGCGGCGATGGTCTTCGGCGGACTGGCCGGCACGGTCAGCGGCGTCAGTGCCGGGCTGGCGGCGACCGATCGGCGGCTGGTGCCCTACGGCGCCCTGGTCGCCACCTTCCACACCGGTCTGGGCTGCCTGATGGGACCGTCCGTCCTCTTCCTGGCGATCAAGGCGGTCGCGGGCTGATTTGCAGCCGTCCATTTCAAACCCAGCGATGAAGGAAGTTGACACCATGCGCGACTGGAACCTGCAGGGGCGCAACCGCGACGCCCGGCTGGCCCGCGCCGCCAGCCTTGCCGAGGGCAAGCGCGTCGCCACCGCTGATGCCCGCGCTCTGCTGGAGGCGGTGCTGGAACCGGGCGACCGCGTCTGCCTGGAAGGCAACAACCAGAAGCAGGCCGATTTCCTCGCCCGAACCCTGGCCTCGGTCGATCCGGCGCGGGTGAACGGCCTGCACATGGTGCAGTCGGTGCTTGCCCTGCCGGAGCATCTGGACGTCTTCGAGCGCGGCATCGCCGCAAAGCTGGACTTCTCCTTCTCCGGCCCGCAAGGCGCGCGGCTGGCGCGCATGGTGGCGGACGGGCGGATTTCCATCGGCGCCATCCACACCTATCTGGAGCTGTTCGGCCGCTATTTCGTCGATCTGACGCCGCGGGTCAGCCTCGTCGCCGCCCAGGCGGCCGATGCCGCCGGCAACCTCTACACCGGTCCCAACACCGAGGACACGCCGGTCATCGTCGAGGCGACCGCCTTCAAGCGCGGCATCGTCATCGCCCAGGTGAACGAGCTGGTCGATACGGTTCCGCGCGTTGACATCCCCGGCGGCTGGGTCGATTTCGTCATCCAGAGCCCGACGCCGCACTACATCGAACCGCTGTTCACCCGCGACCCGGCCCAGATCTCGGAAATCCAGGTGCTGATGGCGATGATGGCCATCAAGGGCATCTATGCCGAATACGGCATCCAGCGGCTGAACCACGGCATCGGCTTCGACACCGCGGCGATCGAGCTTCTGCTGCCGACCTATGCGGAGTCGCTGGGGCTCAGGGGCAAGATCTGCCGGCACTGGGCGTTGAACCCGCACCCGGCGCTGATCCCCGCCATCGAGGCCGGCTTCGTCGAGAGCGTCCATTCCTTCGGATCCGAACTGGGGATGGAGGCCTATATCCGGGCGCGGCCGGACGTGTTCTTCACCGGGGCCGACGGCAACATGCGCTCCAACCGGGCGATGTGCCAGGCGGCCGGACATTACGCCTGCGACCTGTTCATCGGCTCAACCCTTCAGATCGACCTCGCCGGCAACAGCTCCACCGCCACGCTGGGACGCATCGCCGGCTTCGGCGGCGCGCCCAACATGGGGGCCGACGCCCGTGGACGCCGCCATGCCAGCCCGGCCTGGCTGAAGGCGGGACGCGAGGCGCGGGAGGGCGGCGGGCAGATGCCGCGCGGCCAGAAGCTGGTCGTCCAGATGGTCGAGACCTTCCGCGAGCACATGCAGCCGGCCTTCGTCGAGCGGCTCGACGCCTGGGAACTGGCGGAAAGCGCCGGCATGGAGCTGCCGCCGGTGATGATCTACGGCGACGACGTCACCCACATCCTGACGGAGGAGGGCATCGCCAACCTGCTGCTTTGCCGCAGCGTGGAGGAGCGGGAGCAGGCGATCCGGGGTGTTGCCGGCTACACCCCCGTCGGGCGCGGCCGCGACCGCCGCATGGTCGAGACCCTGCGCGACCGCGGCATCATCCGCCGGCCGGAGGATCTGGGCATCGACAAGCGGATGGCGACCCGCGACCTGCTGGCCGCGCGGTCGGTCAAGGACCTCGTGCGTGCATCGGGCGGCCTGTACGACCCGCCCAAACGCTTCCGCAACTGGTGAGCCGAAACCCATGGAAATCCTGACCTACGAATATCGCGGCGGCCGTCCCGTGGCTTCGCCGCCGCCGTCCGTCCTTGTGGGCGTCGTCGGCTCCGGCAATCTGGAGGTGCTGGTCGAGCCGGCGCCGCTCGGCGGGCTCTGCCGCGTCGAGGTGCAGACCGCCGCGGTCGGCTTCGGCGCGACATGGCAGGCGGTGCTCGACGACGTGTTCGCCCGCCATCCGCTGGCCGATGTCCGCATCTCCATCAACGATGTCGGCGCCACCCCGGCCGTGGTCGGCCTGCGGCTGGATCAGGCGCTCGACGCCTTCGCCGGAGGAGCGCAGTCATGAGCAGCTATTACGAGGACAGTGCCCGTGGCCGTCTGGCCGGGCTGCTCGATCCCGGCAGCTTCGTTGAAATCCTGCCGCCGACCGAGCGCATGGTCAGCCCGCATCTGCGCCAGCTTGACACACCGGCCGCCTTCGACGACGGCATCGTGGTGGGCGAGGGTCGGCTGGCCGGCCGCCGGGTGCTGGCCGCCGCCCAGGAGGGCGGCTTCATGGGCGGTGCGGTGGGCGAGGTGCATGGCGCCAAGCTGACCGGCCTGTTGGAACGCGCGCTCGACAGCCGTCCCGACGGCGTGCTGCTGCTGGTCGAATCCGGCGGCGTGCGGCTGCACGAGGCCAATGCCGGGCTGATCGCGGTTTCCGAGGTGATGCGGGCGGTGCTGGCCGTGCGGGCATCCGGCATTCCGGTCATCGTGCTGGACGGCGGCACCTTCGGCTGTTTCGGTGGCATGGGCATCGTGTCCCGCCTGTGCGACGCGGTGGTGATGAGCGAGGAGGGACGGCTCGGCCTGTCCGGCCCCGAGGTGATCGAGACCACCATGGGGGTGGAGGAGTTCGACAGCCGAGACCGTGCGCTGGTCTGGCGCACCGTCGGCGGCAAGCACCGCTACCTGCTGGGCGAGGCGGCGACTCTGGTCGAGGACGACGTCGCCGCCTTCCGCACAGCCGCCCTCGCCCTGCTGGACGGGAGGCCCGACCTGTCGTTGGCCGCCCTGGAAGCCGAGCATGCCGCGCTGGGCAGCCGGCTGGAGCGGTTCGGCGATTGCCGTGACGCGTTGGACATTTGGGAGCGACTGGGGGTGGAGGATCCGGAACAGCTGCCGATCCTCGACACCGCCAGTTTCCTCGCCACCGTCCGCGACCGGAGGGCCTGAACCATGGATTTGAGCACTCTTCTGGACCGGCTGTTCCCGGACGGGCACGACATCGCTTTCGACGGGGTTTATTTCGACGGCATCGGCCGGGTCTTCGGCGGCGAGGTGGCGGTGATCGGCACCATCGACAACACGCCGATCGGCATCGAGCTGGCCTTCCGCATGGCCGGCACGGTGCTGGAGGTGGTGCGCCGCCATCCCGGCCGGCCGATCCTGCTGCTGGTCGACACCCAGGGCCAGCGGCTGAGCCATCGCGACGAGCTGCTGGGCATCAACGGCTACATGGCACATCTCGCCAAATGCATCGACCTCGCCCGCCGCAACGGGCATCGGGTGCTGGGGCTGGTCTATGGGCAGGCGGTCAGCGGCGGTTTCCTCGCCACCAGTCTGCTGGCCGACCGTTGCTATGCCCTGCCGGATGCCGAGATCCGGGTGATGAACCTGCCGGCGATGTCCCGTGTCACCAAGATCCCGCTGGAACGGCTGACCGAGCTGAGCGCGTCGTCTCCTGTGTTCGCCCCCGGCGTGGAGAATTACCGCCGGATGGGCGCCATCACCGGCCTGTGGGACGGCGACCTCGCCGCCTGCCTCGCCGAGGCGCTGGCGGCACCTGTGGATGGCGATCCGCGCCGGTCGTTGGGCGAGGAGCGCGGCGGTCGGCAGCTTGCCCGCAAGGTGGCCGACCGGGTGCGGCACGATGCCGTCTGACCCGTGGGCGCGCCATGGCTGGGTTCGGCTGGCGGAGGGCTGGGCGGAACATCTCCGCTCCCCTCTGGCGGCGGCGGAGCAGGCCGAGGCTGCGGACTGGTGCGCCGCCGGCCGACCTTTGGTGATCGCGCGCGGCCGGTCGGGTGACGAGGCGGGGGAGCTTCGGCTCGGCCTCGCCACCCCAGACAAGCGGCGCATCGGCCTGCATGTGGCGGTCGGCGCGGTGGCCGAACGTTTGGCTCCGCTGCCGCTGGCCGAGGCGCTGAATTCAGCCCCGGCGGCATGGCAGCCGATGCTGGTGGAACTGGTGCGGCGGGCGCTGGACTTGGGTGTGGCGGCGGCGGTTTATGGCTCGCTGGCTTGGCAGCACCGCACCGGCCTGCGCTATGTCCGGCCGGAGTCGGACATCGACCTGGTGTTCGCTCCACGCGACCGTTGGCAGCTGGACCGGTTGCTGGATCTGCTGGCGGAAACCGGTGACGGCCCCCCCCGCCTGGACGGCGAAATCCTGCTGCCGGATGGGGTGGCGGTCGCGTGGCGGGAACTGGTTGGCCGGCCCGCCCGCCTGCTGGTCAAGGGACCGGTGGAGGTGGGCTTGCGTGACCTCGCGTCCGTGCTTGCGCTGTTCGACCGGAAGGATGCCGCATGATCCGCAGCAATGCCGCGCTTTCCTCCAGTCCCGCCGATGCTGCCGGACCGCTCGCGGCGATGGTCGGGCGGACGGCGGTCCGTGCGCTCTATGCCGAACTGGCGCTCCACCCGAAGCCGGGACTGGTCAGCCCGCTCGACAGCGGCAGCCATGACGACATGGACATGGGCACCTTCCTGCGCAGCCTGTTCGCCCTGCGCGGCTATTTCCGCACCATCGCCGCCGCGGGTGCTGCGGGGGAAGATTTCGCCACCCTGCGCGACCTCGGCATCGCCGCCGAGCGCCGGATGCTGGCGGCCACCGGCGGTGTCAACACGCACCGCGGCGCGGTGTTCGGCATCGGGTTCCTCGCCGCCGCGGCGGGTTGGCGGATGCGCCGGGGCCTGACGCTG
Organism: Azospirillum sp. TSH100; assembly: GCF_004923295.1. NCBI lineage: Bacteria > Pseudomonadati > Pseudomonadota > Alphaproteobacteria > Rhodospirillales > Azospirillaceae > Azospirillum > Azospirillum sp. TSH100. Next base: position 760,086 of record NZ_CP039637.1, on the reverse strand, counting down.
CGGGGAGCGGCGCTTGGCGAGACGGTCGCCGACCGGTGGGGAGCCGGCATCCTGGCCGCCGCACCGCTGGTCCCCGCCAGCCACGGTGCGCGGGCAGTCCAGCGTTATGGCGCCCGCGGTGCCCGGTTGGAGGCGGCGGACGGCTTTCCGACCCTGTTCACGCTTGCGCTGCCGGCGCTGGACCGCGCGCTGACGCTTGGCGCCGATCCGGAACGGGCGCTGATGCAGACACTGTTCACCCTGATGGCCGAACTGGAAGACACCAACCTGCTGCATCGCGGCGGTCCCGCCGGGCTGGCCTTCGTCCGGGAGGGCGCCCGCTGCTTCCTCGACCGCGGCGGGGTGTTCCGCGGTAATTGGCGGGCCGAGGCGCTGGCCCTGCACCGCGCCTGCGTCGCCCGCCGCCTGTCGCCCGGCGGCAGCGCCGACATGCTGGCGGCGGCGCATTTCGTTCACGCCCTGCGAAGGGGCTGGGCATGAGTCTGGGTATCCTCTGTTCCGGCCAGGGCGGACAGGGGCCGGGCATGCTGGAGCCGCTGCGGCGCGAGCCGGCGGCGCAGGCGGTGCTGGACCGAGCCGCCACGGTCATGGGCCGGGATCCGGGCGCTCTGGTGGCCGGGCCGGAGGCGGAGATGCAGCGCAATGCCGTCGCCCAGCCCCTGCTCTGCGCGGTCCAGGCGGCGACCTGGGCGGCGCTGCGCCCGCATCTGCCGCCGCTGCGGGCGGTCGTCGGCTACAGCCTGGGAGAGCTGTCGGCCTATCATGTCGCGGGGGCGCTCGACGCCGACGAGCTGGTTCGCCTGGCGGTTCGGCGGGCCGAGGCGATGGACCGCGCCGACACCGAGCCCGGCGGGCTTCTGGCGGTGCGTGGGCTCGACCGGGCGCGGCTGGTGACGGTGTGCCGCGACTGGGGTGTCGACATCGCCATCGAGAACGGTACCGACCGCTTCGTCATCGGCGGGCACCGGACGGTGCTGGACGATGTGGAGCGGGCAGCGCAGGCACTGGGCGCCTCCGTTACGCCGCTGCCGGTCACCGTCGCCTCGCACACCCTGCTCATGGCGCCCGCGGTGGCGGAGTTCGGCCCGATCCTGGCGGCGAGCGGCCTGCGGACTCCACCGTTGCCGGTTCTGGCCGGTATCGACGGTACCCCGGTCTACACCCGCGAACGGGCGGTCGCGGCGCTGACCCGCCAGATGGCGGAAACGGTCGCCTGGGCCGCCTGCCTGGACGGGCTGATCGAGATGGGCTGCACCGTCCTGCTGGAGACCGGTCCCGGCAACGTGCTGGCGCGGATGGCCGCCGAGCGGCATCCCGACCTGCCCGTCCGCTCCGTGGCCGATTTCCGCAGCCTGTCCGGCGCCGCCGCCTGGGTGGAGCGGCAGCTCGGCTGACCGCAAGTTCAGCGACGGGCCGGCTTCGGTCCCAGCACGCAGGCGACGGCGGCGAGGATCAGCACCAGCGCCGCCGCCAGCCGCGGCGTCACCGGATCGCCCAGCAGCAGCACGGCACCGCCCACCCCGACCACGGGAATCAACAGGGTGCTGACCGCCGCCTCTCCGACCGTCAGGCGGCGGACGGTGACGTACCACAGCGCCTGCGCCACGCAGATCGAACAGACGATATGCCAGGCGAAGCCGGCCCAGACTGCCGGGTGAAGCTCGGCCAGGGCCGGCCGGGCTTCGGTCGCCGCCAGCCCGATCATCGGCAGGGCGCAGAGCACATATTGCCAGCCGGTGATGACCATCGGGTGGGTGCGCCACACCCGGCGCTTCATCACGATGGTGCCGAGCGCCCAGGCCACCGCCGCCACCAGCATCACCGCCGGCCCGGCCAGGGCGGAGGGGGGCGCCGACAGCGCCTCCGGCCCCAGCAGGACCAGCAGCCCGGACAGCCCGCAGGCCAGCCCGACGATCTGGCGCGGCCCCGGCCGTTCGCCCAGCAGCGGGATCGCCAGCAGCGTCGCCCACACCGGCATGGTGAAGGCGACGATGGCCGCCTGCGAGGTCGCCATCAGGCTCTGGCCCAGCGCCGTGCAGAGATTGAAGACCAGCACGTTGCACAGCCCCGCCGCCGCCAGCGCCGGCCACTCCCCCCGCTCCACCCGCAGCCGGTGCCCGGCCAGCCGCGCCGCTCCCAGCAGCAGCACCGCCCCAGCGGTGAAGCCGATGGCGCGCAGGCTGAAGATCGGCACCTGTGTCAGGATCGTCTTCACCGCCGGCCAGTTCAGGCCCCAGAACAGGCTGATGACGGCGATCAGCAGGTATTTGAAGGGATCGCGGCCGGTGCCGCTGGCGGCGACGGCGGTCATGCTGCCGTCTTGCCTTCAAACCCGTCCAGGAAGCTCGACAGATTGGCCGACAAATCATCGATGGCGTAACCGCCCTCCTGAACCAGAACCGTCGGCAGGCCAGTGGCGGCGAGCAGCGCGCCCATGCGGGCGAAACCCGGGGTGGTGACGCCGAAGGCGGCCAGCGGGTCGTTGATGAAGGTGTCGAAGCCCAGCGAGATGAACAGCATCTCGGGCGCAAAGCGCTGGATCGCGTCCAGGCCCTTGCCGATGGTCGCCAACACCGTCGCCTCGTCGCTGCCGATGGGCAGGGGGAGATTGTGGTTGTAGCCCTCACCGCGCCCGATGCCGCGTTCCTGCGCGTAGCCGGCCATGTGCGGATAGAACTCCGCCGGGTCGCCGTGGACCGAGACGAAGAACACGTCGTCGCGCTCGTAGAAGATGTCCTGGGTGCCGTTGCCATGATGGACGTCGACGTCGATGATCGCCACCCGCGCCGGCCGTCCCTGGGCGCGCAGCAGCGGCAGCACCGACTCCGCCGCGATGGCGACATGGTTGAGGTAGCAGAAACCGCCGGCCATATCGCGGGTGGCATGGTGCCCCGGCGGCCGGCACAGCGCATAGGCCGCGCTGTCCGCCCCGGTGGCGACCAGCTTTGCCGCATGGATGGCGGCGTTGGAAGCGGCGCATGTGGCGGCCCAGGTCCCCTCGCCGATCGGGCAGGCGGTGTCGAACATGTGCCAGCCCGCCTGCCCGACGATGCCGGTGGGATAGTTGGGAGCCGCCTGCATCCGGTGGACGTTGGGCAGCACCACGTCGCCCATGTCGCCCGCCGCCACCCAGCGCGCGTGCGCCGTCTCCAGGAAGGCGAGATAGGCCGGCGTGTGCACGGCGGCGCGGGGAGCGGAACCGTAATCGTCGGGCAGGATCAACGTCTCGCCGCGCTTCTCGATCAGCGAGGCCAGCGCGCCGACCCGCTCCGGCTTCTCCGGCAGGGCGCGCAGCAGGCCCTTGTTGAAGTAGGTGGCGGGGCGGTGCAGGGCGGCGTCGGGGTGATGGACGAACTTCATGGGGAAACTCTCCGGAGAGCGGACAGGCTCAGGGCTTTCCAGCCGTGGCGACCAGCGTTTCGAACAGCACGGCGGCGCCGCGGGCACCGTCGGCGGGGGCGATGTTCTCGACCTCGTTGTGGCTGATGCCGTCCTCGCAGGGGATGAAGATCATCGCCGTCGGCACCTTGCCCGCCACATAGACCGCGTCATGGCCGGCGCCCGACACGATGTCGCGATGGCTGAAGTCGAAGCCGCCCGCCGCCTCGCGCACCCGGTCGACCAGCGGCTTGGCGAAGGGCGTCGGCGGGAAATGCCAGAAGTCGGCGATCTCGGCGCCCACGCCCTGCTGGCCTGCAATCTCCGCGATGGCGGCGCGGAAGCGGCGGTCCATGTCGGCCAGCGTGTCGGCGTCCGGGTGGCGCAGATCGACGGTGAAGAAGACGCGGCCGGGGATGACGTTGCGCGAATGCGGGTGGACGTCGAGGATGCCGACGGTGGCGCAAGGATCGCCCGCGGTCTCCAGCCCGACCCGCTGCACCGCCTGCACCATCGCCGAGGCGGCGACCAGCGCGTCGCGGCGCAGGCGCATCGGCGTCGGTCCGGCATGGGCCTCGACGCCCGTCACCGTCACCTCGTACCAGCGCTGGCCCTGCGCCCCGGTGACGACGCCGATCTCCTTGCCCTCGACCTCCAGCACCGGCCCCTGTTCGATGTGAGCCTCAAGGTAGGCGTGCATCGGATGGTCGACCGGCGCCTCGCCGGCATAGCCGGTGCGGACCAGTTCGTCGCCCAGCCGCGCGCCGTCCTGCGCCACCTTGTCCAGGATCTCGTCCAGCGTGAAGACGCCGGTGACGACGCCCGACCCCATCATCGGCGGCGAGAAGCGCGAGCCCTCCTCGTTGGTCCACACCGCGACTTCCACCGGGTGCAGGGTTTCCACCCCGCGGTCGTTCAGCGAGCGGACAACTTCCAGTGCCGCCAGCACGCCGAACACGCCGTCGAAGCGTCCGCCGGTCGGCTGGGTGTCGAGATGGCTGCCCATCACCACCGGGGGCAGGCTGTCGTCGCGGCCCTTGCGGCGGGCGAAGATGTTGCCGATGCGGTCGACGGTCACCGTGCAGCCGGCAGCCTCGCACCAGGAGACGAACAGGTCGCGGCCGGCCTTGTCCTCGTCCGACAGGGCAAGGCGGCAACTGCCGCCCTTCGCGGTTGCGCCGATCTTCGCCATGGCGGCAAGGCTGTCCCACAGGCGCTGGCCGTCGATGGGCAGATTGGAGGGGAGGGACATGGAGACTCCACGCAGAATTTTTCGTTGAAGGCAGCGGCGGAGCGGTCAGGCCGCTTCGCGCCTTTCCCGTGCCCGCAGATCGACCATCGCCAGCACCGCCCGCAGCATCGGCACGTCGACGCCGGTACGGTCCGCCAGCTCGATCACCGAGCCCAGGATGGCGTCCAGTTCCAGCCGGCGACCGGCCTCATAGTCCTGGAGCATCGAGGTCTTGAAGTCGCCCACACCAGCGGCCATGGCGATGCGCTCGTCGACGCTGGTGGTGAAGACCACCCCCAGCCTTTCCGCCACCGCCTTCGCCTCCAGCATCATGGCGCGGCCGGCTTCCCGCGTGCCGGGGTCGTTGCACAGCCGGCCGAGCGTCGATCCGGTCAGCACGCTGAGCGGATTGAAGGCGAGGTTGCCCCACAGCTTCACCCAGATCGCCTGCCGGATGTCCGTGGTCTTCGCCGGCTGGAAGCCCGCCTGCCCAAACAGCGTGACGACGCGGTCCACCGCTGAGTTATCCCGGTCGCCGGCATCGCCGAAGACGAAGCGCTGATCGCTGACATGGCGGATGCGGCAGGGGCCGTCACCCTCCACCGCGACGAAGCTGGTCGCCCCCACCACCCGGTCGGGGTCGATGGAGCGCCACAGCAGCCCGTCGGGATCGACGCTGGCGAGCGGCCGGTCGGCCAACGGCTCCGGCTGGCGGTGCGGATACCACCAGGGAATGCCGTTGACCATCGGCACGATGGTGGTATCCGGCCCCAGCAGCGGCGTCAGCGTGTCGATGGTACCGCGCAGCGCATGGGCCTTAACGCAGAGGAACACCAGATCCTGCGGCCCGAGCGACAGGCTGTCGTCGGTGACGCGCGGGGTGAGCCGGGCGACGCGGTTCAGCGGCGTCACCATGGTCAGGCCGTTGCGGCGGATGGCGGATGCCGCGTTCGGCCGGGCGACCAGCGTCACCTCCGCCTCGGTGGCGCTGAGCCGTGCGGCCAGCAGGCCGCCGACCGCGCCGGCCCCGATGATGGCGACCTTCATTCAGTGCGCTCCTGCCGGAACTTTTTGCAGGTCGTCCGGGATGTGCCAGGACTTCCCCGGAATGGCGTCGAGCAGGCTGCAGGTGTAGGCGTCGCGCGGGTGGGTGAACACCTCGCGCGCGGTGCCCATCTCGACGATTTTGCCGCGGCGCATCACCGCGATGGTGTCGCAGACCTGGGCAGCCACCCGCAGATCGTGCGTGATGAACAGCATGGCGAGGTTCAACCGTCGGCGGATGTCGTCCAACAGCTCCAGCACCTGTCCCTGCACCGACACGTCGAGCGCCGACACCGGCTCGTCCGCCACCAGCAGCTTCGGCTCCATGGCGAGCGCGCGGGCGATGCCGATGCGCTGGCGCTGGCCGCCGGAGAACTCGTGCGGGAAGCGGTCGGCGGCCGACCCGTCCAGACCCACCATCGCCAACAGCTCGCGCGCGCGGGCCAGCGCCTTGGCCCGGTCCTCGCCGAAGGCGACCGGCCCTTGCGCCACGATGTCGCCGACGCGGTGGCGCGGGTTCAGCGAGGCGTAGGGGTCCTGGAACACCATCTGCACCGCCCGGCGGTAGGGCCGGAAGCCCTTGCGGTCGAGCGCCAGCAGGTCGGTGCCCTCGAACAGGATGCGGCCCGAATCCGGCTTGATCAGCCCGACGATGGAACGGCCGAGCGTCGATTTGCCCGACCCGGACTCCCCGACCAGCCCGACCGTCTCGCCAGGATGGATGGTCAGCGACAGGTCATCGCCGGCCACGACCTGCTTGGACTTCTTGAACAGCCCGCCGCCGACATGGAAGACCTTGCGCACCTTGTCGGCGACCAGCAGCGGCGCGCCGGCCTTGGCATGATCGTCGCGGTGCTCGATGTAGTGTGGGACCGAGGCGATCAGCTGCCGGGTATAGGGATGCTGCGGCCGGTTCAGCACGTCGGACGCCGTGCCATATTCCACCAGCTTGCCGTGGCGCATCACCGCCACCCGGTGCGCGATCTCCGCCACCACGCCGAAATCATGGGTGATGAACATCATGCCCATGTGGCGCTCGGCCTGGATCGAGCGGATCAGGTCGAGGATCTGCTTCTGGGTGGTGACGTCCAGCGCGGTGGTCGGCTCGTCGGCGATCAGGATGTCGGGCTGGCAGGCCAGCGCCATGGCGATCATCACGCGCTGGCGCTGGCCGCCCGACAGGCGGAAGGGATAGGCATCGGCCAGCTCGGCCGGGTTGGGCAGCCCGACCTGGCCCAGCAGTTCCACCACGCGGGCACGGCGGGCGGGGGCGGGCAGGCCGGTGTGCTCGCGCAAGCTCTCGCCGATCTGGCGGCCGACCCGCATCAGCGGGTTCAGCGCCGTCATCGGCTCCTGGAACACCATGGCGATGCGACCGCCGCGCAGGGAGCGCTGCTCGGCCTCCGGCATGGACAGCACGTCCTTGCCCTTGAACAGCAGGCTGCCGCCGGCAACGCGGACATGGGGGGCGGGCAGCAGGCCCATCATGGCGTGCGCGGTCATCGACTTGCCGGAACCGGACTCGCCGACCACGCAGAGGATCTCGTTGGGATTCAGGGTGAAGGTCAGGTTGTCCACCGCCAGCGGGCGGTCGGCGCCCGGCGGTAGCGCGATGCTGAGGCCGCGCACATCGAGAAGAGGCGTGGTCATGGCTGCGGTCTCCGTCGCGGTGCGAAGCAATTCCAACTGGCTCATCCGATCACCCTCGTGACCGGGCGAGCTTCGGGTTCAGGGCGTCGTTCAGCCCCTCGCCGACGAGGTTCAGCGCCAGCACGGTCAGCACGATGGCGAGACCGGGGAAGACGCTCATCCACCAGGCCTGCCGGATCACCGTGCGGGCGGCGCCGATCATGTAGCCCCAGCTCATCGCATTGGGATCGCCAAGGCCGAGGAAGCTCAGCGAACTTTCGAGCAGAATGGCGGTCGCTACCATCAGCGAGGCCGACACGATGATCGGCGACAGGCTGTTGGGCAGGATCTGGCGCAGGATGATGGTGCTGCTGCTCTGGCCGGTGGTGATGGCGGCCTGGACGAACTCGCGGGTGCGCAGGCTGAGGAACTCGGCGCGGGCCAGACGGGCCAGCGGCGGCCAGCTGACGATGGCGATGGCGGCGACGATGGTGGTCAGGCTGGGGGTGAAGATGGCGACCAGCACCACGGCCAGCACGAAGTTCGGAATGGTCTGGAACAGCTCGGTGAAGCGCATGATGGCGTCGTCCACCTTGCCGCCATGGAAGCCGGCCAGTGCCCCCAGCGTGACGCCGATGGCGAGCGCCGCGGCGGTGGAGGTCAGGCCGATCAGCAGCGACACCCGCGCCCCGTGGGCGATACCCGACGCGATGTCGCGGCCCAGCATGTCGGACCCCAGCAGCGCATCTTCCGACAGCGGCGGCTGGAACGGCGCGGTGGCCATCTCCCACGGGTCGCCGGGGAACAGGACGGAGGCGAAGGCGGCCAGCACGACGATGGCGATCAGGATCACCAGCCCCAGGACCGCGCCCTTGTTGCGGACGAAGGCCCGCCAGAAATCGGAGTTCATCATTGCGACACCTGGATGCGCGGATCGACGAGGCCGTAGAGGATGTCGGTCAGGATGTTGAAGAGGATCACCATGATCGACGTGACCAGGAAGATGCCCAGCAGCACCTGATAGTCGCGCTGCAGCACCGCCTCGAAGGCCAGCCGGCCGATGCCGGGCCAGGCGAACACCGTTTCGATCAGGATGGAGCCGCCGACCAGCTGGCCGGCCTGGATGCCGGCCACGGTGATGACCGGCAGGATGGCGTTGCGCAGGATGTGGCGGGTGACGATGCGGCTCTGGGTCAGCCCCTTGGCCTTCGCCGTCTTGACGAAATCGAGGCTGCGAACCTCCAGCATCGAAGCGCGGGTCAGGCGCGCGTAGCCCGCCATGTAGAACAGCGCCAGCGTGATGACCGGCAGGATCAGGTGGACAGCGACGTCCGCCACATGGGCCAGCCCGGTATAGCCGGCGCCGATGGTCTCGTAGCCGAAGGCCGGCAGCCATCCCAGCTGGATGGAGAACAGCAGGCTCAGCATCAGCCCGATCCAGTAGATCGGTGTCGCATAGGCCAGGAGTGCCACGACGGTGATGGCGCTGTCGGCCCAGGTGCCGACGGCGACCGCCGCCAGCGTGCCGAGCGCCACCCCGGCGGCGAGCGCCAGGATGAAGGCGGTCAGCGTCAGCACCAGGGTTGCCGGCAGCCGTTCCGCCAGGATGTCCCAGACCGGCCGCTGCTGGCGGTAGGAGAAGCCGAGATCGCCCTGCACGACCTTGCCGACATAGGTGCCGAGCTGTTCGTAGAGCGGCCGGTCGAGCCCGAACTGCTCGCGCAGCTGCGTCACGAACTTTTCGTCGGCGGCCCCCGCCTCGCCCGCCATCACCATGGCCGGGTCGCCGGGGGCGGCGTGGACGAGGAAGAAGTTCATCACCACGATGGCGATCAGGATCGCGGCGGCCTTGACGAGGCGGCTCGCGAAAAGTTGGGCGAATCCCAGCATGGGCAGGTTCCTAATTCAATCGCCGCGATCTGGCCTCTCCCCGCTCACGCGTAAGCGTGGATTTCCCCTCTCCCCGGGGGGGAGAGGGGATACCTGGAGAGATCAACTCACTTCGCCAGCCAGACGCTTTCATAGGTGTCGTTGACACCGATGGCCGTCGTGTTGGCGTTCTTCACGCGCTTGTCGAGGAAGGTCGGGAATTCCATCTCCAGCAGCCACACCACCGGCAGATCGTCGGACAGGATGCGCTGGACCTCGCTGTACTGCTCCTGGCGCTTGGCCGGGTCGTTCTCGCGCGAGGCCTGGTCGAACAGCTCGTCCACCTTCGGGTTGGAATAGCCCATGGTGTTGGTGAACAGCACGCCCTTGCGGATGTTCGACGAGATGTAGGTGCGGGCCACGCCCAGCGCCGGGTCACCGTACTGGTAGAGGAAGTTGGTGGTGATCTCGTAATCCCAGTTGGCGACGCGCTGCGCCCAGCCGGCGGCGTCGGTGCTTTCCAGGACCACGGCGACGCCGACCTTGCCGAGCGCCTGCTTCAGATACTCGCCCAGACGGGTCCAGGTCTCGCCATAGGGCATCGGCATCAGCTTGACGGTGGCGCGCACGCCCTTGGCGTCGGGCTTCAGCCCCATCTCGTCCAGCAGCGCCTTGGCCTTCTCCGGGCTCGGCTCGTAGGTCGTGACCTTGGGGTCGTAGAACTTGACCACCGAGTTGATCGGGCCGGTCGGCACGCGGCCGAGGCCGAACCAGATCTTGTCGCGGATGAACTTGCGGTCGATGGCGTAGGCGATGGCCTTGCGGAAGCGCTTGTCGTCCAGCGGCTTGACGCGGTGGTTGATCTCCAGCCACGCCATCGGCGCCACGAACTCGTAGCCTTGGGTGGTCAGGGTCACATTCGGCAGGGTCTTCATGCGCGGAACCTCGAAGGGCTCCAGGTCGCTGTACTGGGTCTGCTGCACCTGCCCGCTTTCCAGCGCCAGTGAGCGGCTGGCAGCGTCCGGGATCACGCGGAAGGTGATGCCGTCGAGATAGGGCAGGTCCTTCTTGTAATAGTCCTCGTTGCGGACGAGCTGGATGTAGCTGCCCTTCACCCATTCCTTCAGCTTGAACGGGCCGGTGCCGATAGGGGTGGTGTTGGCGGGATTGGTGCGGTAGTCGCTGCCCTCATAGATGTGGGCCGGCACGATCGGGGCCGATGACACCTCGAAGGCCTGGATGAAGGCCGGGAACGGTTCCTTCAGCTTGAATTCGACGGTGTGGTCGTCCAGCGCCTTGATCGACTCGCAGCGGCTGAACACGGCGCGGGCGCGCGGGTGGACCTCCATCAGGAACTTGGAGGTGGAGAAGACCACATCGGCGGCGCTGAACGGCTTGCCGTCGTGCCACTTGACGTTCTGGAACAGCTTGAAGGTGTAGGTCAGGCCGTCCGGCGACACTGTCCAGCTTTCCGCCAGCGACGGCATCGGGGTGAGCTTGCGGTCGTAGGTCAGCAGGCCCTGATAGATCTTGCCGGCGACGGTCTGGGTCGGTCCCTGCTGGTTCAGGCCCAGCATCAGGGTCGGCGGTTCCGGCTGGACGATGGAGTTGAGGACACCGCCGCGGACCGGCGTCTCCTGTGCCATGGCCGGAGCGGCGATCAGCGCCGCGGTGCCCGGAATCGCGAGCGCGGCTGCCAGCAGGCCGGCGGCGGCGGCGCGGTGGAACCCGCGGGTGAAGCCGCGTTGGAGGCGGGCGGGGATACCGGAAAGGCGTCGTGTCATGCGGGTGTCCTCGTCTCCAGATGGTGTCGGTGTGGGATGCGACCCTGTTATCTTCGTTCTTCTTTTGAAAAAGGCGGGTGTATCAGCGCGGCCCGGTCGGGCCGGTGGTGCTGTCCAGCCAGCGCAGCAGCGAGTCCCATTCCAGGACGCCGGCCCGCGGGTAGGCGCGCTCATACTGCTGGGCGGTGTGCTCGCACACCTCCGGCGACGGGTAGACCAGCGGCCGGCCGCCGGCCAGCGCCATGATCTGTTGCTTGCAGGCCTGCTCCAGGTAGTACATCAGCACCGCCGCCTCGGCGACGTCCTGGCCGACGGTCAGCAGGCCGTGGTTGCGCAGGATCATGCTGTGGTGGGTGCCGAGATCGGCGACCAGCCGTTCCCGCTCCGCCAGATCGAGCGCGATGCCTTCGTAGGTGTGGTAGGCGATGCGGTTGTACCAGCGCAGCGAATGCTGGGTGATCGGCAGCAGCCCGTCGGCCTGGGCGCTGACCGCCATGCCGGCGTCGGTGTGCAGGTGGATGACGGCGCCGACGTCCGGGCGGGCATGGTGGACGGCGCTGTGGATGGTGAAGCCGGCCGGATTGATGGCGTCGCCGTCGCGCTCGTCGACCAGATTACCGTCGATGTCGACCTTCACGAGGTTGTCGGGCGTCACCTCGTGGAACATCAGCCCATAGGGATTGATCAGGAAATGGTCGGGCGTGTCGGGGATGCGGGCCGACATGTGGGTGTAGATCAGGTCGGTCATGCCCAGCCGGTCGAACAGCTTGTAGGCGGCGGCCAGATCGGTGCGCGCCTTCCATTCCACATCGGAATAGGCGCGGCTGGCCTGCGGGGGATGGGCGGCGTTTGCGGTCAGCGTCTCGGCGATCATCGGGTGGGTCTCGTCAGGCAAAAGGGATCAAGCAGGTTCCAGGCCGCACCAGCCGGCGATGAACAGCGCCAGCACGCGGGTCACGTCACGGATGCTGTCCAGCGACACCGATTCGTCGATGCCGTGGATGCGCGTCGCCTCCGGCCCGTAGCAGGTGGCGGGGGTGTCGCCATAGAGCTGGAAGAAGCGGGCGTCGGTGGTGCAGGTCAGCGCCACCAGCTCCGGATCGCCGCCGCGCACGGCGCGATGGCTATCGGCCAGCATGGTGACCAGCGGGTGGGCCGGGTCGATCTCGCAGCCGGCGGCCTGGAAGCCGTTCCACTGCAACTCGATCCCGACGCCGGACAGGGCCGGGTCGGTGGAGCGCGCCTGCTCCACCGCCCGGGTCACCTCGGCGCGGACCGCCTCCGGCTCCTGCCCGGGGAAGAAGCCGAGCCGGAGGTCGAGCGCGCAGCGCGTCGGGACTGACGACGGCCACTCGCCGCCCTCGATCCGGCCGAGATTGACGTTGACGGGATGGGCATGGCCGCAGAAGGCGGGATGACGGCAGGACGGTTCGTTCCACCGCACTTCCAGCGCCTTAAGGTGGGCCGCCAGCGCATAGGCCGCCTCGATGGCGTTCACGCCCGCCGAGGTGTCCAGCACATGGGCCGGCGTCCCGGTCAGCACCAGCCGCAGCCACATCACGCCGACCTGGGCGATGGAGATGGAGTGGTTGAACGGTTCCGGGATCACGGCGGCATCGGCGCGGTAGCCGCGATGCAGGCAGGCGAGCGCGCCGTTGCCGGTGCATTCCTCCTCGATCACCGACTGGAGATAGACCGGGGCGGCCGGCTGGTAGCCCAGATTGCGCAATGCCGAGAAGGCGGCGGTGTAGGCGGCGATGCCGGCCTTCATGTCGCCGGCCCCGCGGCCGTAAAGCCGTCCATCCGCGATCCTCGGCTCGAAGGGCGGGGTAGTCCACAGCTCCGCCGGGCCAGCCGGCACCACGTCGATGTGGCCGTTCAGGATCAGCGAGCGGCCCTTCGCCTCGCGCGGCCTGTGCACGCCGACGACATTCTCGCGGCCGGCATAGGCACCGGGGAGAACCGGCGGCGAGAAGCCCGGCATGCGGGAGATCGCCTGCTCGTCGATGTCGAAGCGGTCGACCTCCAGACCCAGCGCGGCGAAGCGGTCGGCCATCAGCGCCTGCGCCCCGGATTCCTCTCCCAGCAGCGACGGCTGGCGGACGAGGGCGGAGAGATGAGAGACGCAGTCCCCCTGCACCGCATCGGCGGCATCCAGGATCGCGGCGCGCAGGCCGGAGTCCGGCAACGCATGGTCGAGACGGTCCGCCGTATCTCGTGTCATTCAGAATCCTCTGCGCCATGGCATCAGCATTGCGCGGGCGGGTGGAAAAAGACGAAGCGAGTGCGTCGCGGCATATCCCAAATGGATATGACCGCCATAACGACGCGTTATGCAATGTCAGGCTTGGCGATGTTTGAGGGTCGCCATGTGTCGATTAGGCAACCGTCCAATCGATCAGGCAAATAAACATTTTTCATTTCGCCCATGAATCTGATTTATGCCGCAGTTGCTCACAGCGCATTCATGTGCGTAGAATTTGGGCGGCAGAAGGAATGCACCGGATTCGGGCATCGAAGAAGGGGGCGGGCGTTGAACGAAACCGAGGCGGAACGGCAGGCCCTGGCCCGCCTGGGCCAGCAGATGGACTGGAACCTGCTGCGCACCTTCATGGTGATCGTGCAGGAGGGCAGCATCACCAAGGCCGCGGTCCGCCTGTTTTTGACGCAGCCGGCGGTCAGCCTCGCGCTGAAGCGGCTGGAGGAGCAGCTTGGCCGCACCCTGATCGACCGCGGCCCCGGCCGCTTCGCCGTCACCGCCGCAGGCGAGCAGGTCTATGACGAGGCGGTGTCGATCCACGCCACCGTATCCCGTCTCGGCGCCCTGGTGCGCGATGCAAAGGACGAGGTCAGCGGCCATGTCCATATCCTGATGACCAGCCGCATCCAGACCCCATTGCTCGACCGTTCGTTGCGGGAGTTCCACCGCCTGTACCCGCAGGTGACCTTCCGCATCGACGTGATGGCGTCCGCCGACGCGCACATCGCCTTGCAGCAGCGGGTCGGCGCCATGGCGATCTGCCTGCTGCGCGAACCGATTCCCGGACTGTCGGCCCAGGTCTTCCTGCGACAGACCTACCGGCTCTATTGCGGTCCGGATTTCCGCCTGTTCGGCCAGCGCGACATCGACATCGCCGAACTGCGCTACGAGAATTTCGTCTCCTTCACTTCCGACCAGATCGACGGCGCCCTGTCGCCGCTGACCCTGTTCCGCGCGCGGGAGGGCTTCGCCGGCCGTGTCGTCGCGTCGTCGGCGAATCTGGAGGAGGTGCGGCGGATGATCGTCTGCGGCCTCGGCATCGGCCCGCTGCCCGAACACATCGCCGCCCGCGACGTTGCCGACGGTCTGCTGTGGGAATTGCCGCCCTATGAGGGGATCGCCCCGGTCAGCGTCCATCTGATCTGGAACGAGCAGGCCAAGCTGAACCGCGCCGAGCGCGCCTTCCTCGACTATCTGCAAACCGCGCTGGCGACGGCGCCTGCCAGGGAACTGGCCGGGCTGGCCGAGGAGAAAAGCCCCGCTCACCGAGCGGGAGAGGGAGTGTTGGCAATCGCGCGGCCCAGGACATCGTAGATCCGCGGTTCTCCCATCTGGGCGACGTTGAAGCGCAGGAACCCCGATGCCGAATGGGAAACGCTGAACACGTCGCCGGGGGCGAGCACGACATTGTCGTCCAAGGCCATGCGGGCGAGGTCTGCGGCGTTCCGTCCGTCGGGCAGGCTGCACCAGAGATAGAATCCGCCGCGCGGCATCAGCCAAGGGTGCAGCCCCAGCGCTTCCAGCCTTGCCGCCGTCTCGCGCCGGGCCCGGGCGAGACGGCGGCGGAGACCGTCGAGATGCTTGCGATGGCCGCCGTCGTTCAGGGCGGTGAAAACGAGTTCGGCCGCGGCCGGGCTGGGGCCGCCGAAGTTGGTCGCCACCTGCAGATCGACAAGCGCCTCCACCCAGTCCGGCCGCGCCGCGATGTAGCCGCAGCGGATCGAGGCGGACAGCGTCTTGGAAAAGCTGCCGATCCGGATGACGCGGGACAGCCCGTCCAGGGCCGACAGACGCGGCGACGGCTCCGGCTCGAAGCCGGCGAAGATGTCGTCCTCGACAATGGTGAGGTCTTGCGCGGTCGGATCGTGGGCCGCGGCGGCGCAGAGCAGCCGGTGGGCGGTCTGCGGCGTCATCGTGGCGCCGGTCGGGTTGTGCAGGGCGGAGTTGGTGATGTAGAGCCGAGGCCGGTGCGCCGCCAGCGCCTGGGCGAACAGCTCCGCATCCGGCCCGCTGCGGGTATAGGGCACGCCGACGACCCGCGTCTGATGGGCGCGCAGCAGGGCCTGGAAATTGAAGTAGCAAGGGTCGTCGACGAGCACCGCATCGCCCGGCCGCAGCAGGAAGCGGCAGATCAGGTCGATCGCCTGGGTTCCCGACGCGGTCAGCAGGATCTGGTCGGCACCGGGGGCGATCCCCTCTTCGGCGAACTGGCGCGCCAGCAGGCGACGCAAGGGCAGGGAGCCGCGCGTGCCGCCGTAATCCGCCAGCAGGCCGTCATCAGCGCGTGCCAACTGGCGGATCGCCCGGCGGATCGCCGCGTTCGGCATCCAGTCGGCCGGGAGCCAGCCGCATCCCGGCTTCAGCATCTCCGCCCCGGAATCAAGCGACTGCCGAGACACCCAGAAGGGATCGATGGCGCGGTCGCGTCGCGGTTCCGCCTCGGCCAACGCCAGCGGCGGCAGGGCACCGGACACGTAGAATCCCGACCCGGGCCGCGACTGGATCACGCCTTCCGCCGCCAGCCGGTCATAGGCCTCCACCACCGTCGAAGGCGAAACGCCCATGGTGGCGGCGAAGCTGCGGATCGACGGCAGCTTTTCCCCCGGCGACAGCGTCCGGCTCGCCATCCTGCGGCGGATCGCCTCCATCACTTCGCCGGTACGCGTGCCCGTCCTGCCCATGATGCTCCAACGCAGAGAAGTGTACTGAACTGTAGACCAGTACAGTTTGATAAAATTGTACGGGAGCGTCCCTGTCTGCGCCAGGGGAGACCGCGCTAGGATCGCATCACAAATTCTGGTGCGCGGAAGGAAGACGGAATGCAGCGGTCGACGGCGGGGTGGGGCAGCGGGCTGCTCGGCGTGCTCATCTTCAGCGGTTCGCTGCCGGCGACGCGCGTTGCGGTTGCTGGCTTCACACCGCTGTTCCTGACCGCGGCACGGGCGGTGATCGCGGCGGCCCTGGCGGCGGCGCTGCTGGCGTTGCTCAGGCAGTCCTGGCCGGCGCGCCGCGACCTGCCCTCGCTCGCCATCGTGGCGCTCGGTGTCGTCGCCGGCTTTCCTCTGCTGACGGCGCTGGCGCTCCAGCACATCACCTCGGCCCAGTCGATCGTCTTCATCGGCCTGCTGCCGCTCGCCACCGCCCTGTTCGGCGTGTTGCGGGGGCGGGAACGGCCGCGGCCGGCCTTCTGGCTGTTCTCGACCGCGGGAAGCCTGACCGTCGCCGGATTCGCCCTGTGGCAGGGCGGCGGTGCGTCGCTGACCGGCGACCTGCTGATGGTGCTGGCGATCCTGCTCTGTGGTCTCGGCTATGCCGAGGGGGCGACCCT
Source organism: Azospirillum sp. TSH100 (assembly GCF_004923295.1). Lineage (NCBI taxonomy): Bacteria > Pseudomonadati > Pseudomonadota > Alphaproteobacteria > Rhodospirillales > Azospirillaceae > Azospirillum > Azospirillum sp. TSH100. The sequence continues at coordinate 743,563 of NZ_CP039637.1, read as the reverse complement.
GTCGCGCCGGCTGGGCGGCTGGCAGGTGATTTCCTGGGCGCTGGTGTTGGCGCTGCCGTTGATGGCGTTGGCGGCGCTGGCAACGATGCCGGACGACTGGACCGGCATCGCCGTGCCGGCCTGGGCCGGGCTCGGTTATGTCTCGGTGTTCAGCATGCTGGTGGGCTTCGTCTTCTGGTATCGCGGGCTGGCGCTGGGCGGCATTGCCAGTGTCGGACAGTTGCAGCTGCTCCAGCCCGCCTTCGGTCTGCTGCTGGCGGGTCTGCTGCTGCGTGAGCCGGTCGCCTGGACGATGATCGCCGCGACCGGGCTGGTCGTGCTCTGCGTCGCCGGGGCGAAGCGGTTCGCCTGAGCGCTAGGCCAGCCCATAAGCGTTGACCCCGGCCATCGCGACGATGACGGCCAGCAGGGCCAGAATGGTCGCCAGCCCGATCGGCAAGGCGCGGCGATAGATCGCCCCTTCCGACCGCTCCAGCCCGACCAGCCCGGCTGCCAGCACGATGCGGCCGGGGGTCAGCATGGTGCAGATGCTTCCGGCAATGGTCTGGACCGCGGCGATCAGGATGGACGGCAGGCCGCTTTCGGCGGCAAGGCTCAGCTGGATGTGCATCATCAGGGCGTTGGACGCCGTGTTGGAGCCGGTCAGCATCCCGGCAGCGGCGCCGAAAACCGGACTGGCCAGCACGGCGAAGCGTCCCGCCACATCGCGCCAGGCGTTGCCGAACATCGCCGCCCCGCCGGAAGCCGCCATGAAGGTGGCGAACTCGACGAAGACCAGCGTCGCCGCCATCGGCACCAGCGCCGCGCGCAGGGCGCCGCCGACCACCCCGCCGGCCTCGTTCCTCGGCAGGCCCGCCAGCAGGATGCCGGCGATCAGCACCAGCCATGTCGCCGGATGGCGCAGCAGGGCCAGCGGAGCAAGGCCGCCGAACGGGTCGAGCACCAGCCATTGCCCGGTCCAGTCCGACAGCGGCGGCAGCAGGCGGGTCGCCATCAGCCCGGCGATCAGCAGCCCATAGGGCCAGAGCCGGTCAGCCAGTTCCCGGACACCGGTGCCGCTGCGCAGCAGGCGCGGCCCCTCCACCGCCAGCAACAGGATGGCGGTCGCCAGCCCGCCGCCGAGTTCCGGTGCGACGAACCGGTTGGTCAGCCAGATCAGCCCGGCCAGACAGAGCAGAAGGGCGACGTCGGTGGCCCGGTCGCGCAGGCCGGAGCGCAACCCCGACGAATGGATCAGCCCCCAGAACACCGGCAGAAGGCAAGGCAGCACGACCGCCATCAGCAGGGCGCTGGCCGTTCCAAGCTCGGTGAAGGACACGCCGATCAGTTCCGCCCCGACGCGGCTGCCGACGCCCATCGCACCCCAGGCGGCCAGAATCTGGCTGAACAGGCCGAGGACCGCGGATTGCACCGGCGGTAGCCCCATGGCGCGCAGCATGGCGAGCGCCACCACCAGCCCGACGCCGAACCCCGTCACCGATTCGGCAAAGGGACCGACCAGAAAGCAGGCGACGAAAACGGCACGCCGCCGGTTTTCCGGCGCGACCGCGGCGGTTTGCGTGCCGCGCGCCTCGAAAGCGCGGTGGAACAGCAGGCCGGCGCCGATGATCGACATCGCGTGCCATGCCAGCCACGCCCCCTCTCCCGCCTTCATCGCCGCGGCACCCAGCACCGGGCCCAGCATCGAACTGGCCGAAGGCTGCACCGCGAGCATCGGCGCGACCATCGTGACCAGCGCCAGCGCCATGCCGGCGATCCCGGCGGCGAGCAGACTGACCCGGCGGGAGGCAAGCAGCAGGATCGTGCCGACGAGCGGCATCATGTGGAAGGCAAGGGTCATGAATCGGCCAGACGCGTTCCGGAAGGGAGGTGCCGGCGCGAAGCATGGCCGGAGCCATTGGATACTAGTATATCTGTTGATGCGCAATCCTTCGGCACCTGCGGTGGTGCCGAAGGATCGGGTAGCATGACCGGGAAGGCTTCAGGCCGGGGTTTCGCGGTGGATCTTGAAGGGCGCCCAGGACTGGCTCACCGGCATGATCTCCACGCTGTTGATGTTGACGTGCGGCGGCAGGGAGACCACCCAGCGCACCGTCTCGGCGATGTCCTCGGGCTGCAACGGGTTGGCCCCGGCGTAGAGCGCGTCGTAGGCTGCCTTGTTGCCGCCGGTGCGCACCAGGGTGAATTCGCTTTCCGAGAGACCGGGCTCGATGGAGGTGACGCGCACGCCGTGGGCCGACAGGTCGCTGCGCAGGCCGAGCGAGAACTGCTTCACGAAGGCCTTGGTGCCGCCATAGACGTTGCCGCCGGGATAGGGCCAGTTGGAGGCGACCGACGCGAGATTGACGATCAGCCCGCGCCGGGCGATCAGCCGGTCCAGCAGCAGCCGGGTGATGGTGACCAGCCCGGTGATGTTGGTGTCGATCATGGTGCGCCACTGGTCGAGGTCGCAGTCCTGCGCCGCCCCGGTGCCCAGCGCCAGCCCGGCATTGTTGACCAGGACGGAGATGCCGGCGAAGGCGTCGGGCAGGGTGGCGAGGGCGGCGCTGGTCGCCGCTTCGTCGCGGATGTCGAAGCACAGCGGATGGACGACATCCGGGCCGCCCAGCGCCTCGACCAGGGCGTCCAGCCGGTCCCGGCGCCGGCCGGTGGCGACGATCCGCCAGCCCTCCGCCACCAGCCGCCGGGCGATGGCGTCGCCGAAGCCGGAGGTGGCGCCGGTGACGATTGCGATCTTCGAGGCGGTGTTCGACATCCTGTTTTCTTTCCTCGTGACGGAATGGCGTGGCAACCATATAGCCCGAAGCCGTCCGGGTCGATGGCAAGCCTAAAGCGAAGCTCCGCCGCAGACGAGGATCTGCTGCCCGGTGATGGCAGCTGCGGCGTCGGACAGCAGGAAAGCGGTCAGCGCCGCGACTTCTTCCGGCTTGACGAAGCGGCCGATCGGCGGAAGCTTCGGAGGCAGGCCGGTGCGATTCGGGTCCTTCAGCATCGGCGTATCGGTCGCACCCGGCGCCACCACATTCACCGTGACGCCGCGCGGCGCCAGCTCCAGCGCCCAGGAGCGGGCTAGCCCGACCATTGCCGCCTTGGTCGCCGTATATTGGCTGCGGCCGGCGGCGCCCTGGGCGGTGCGGCTGCCGATCAGGACGATCCGGCCGCCGCCGTCCGGCATGCGGGGAACCACATGCTCGACCAGTTCGGTGGATGCCTCGACATGCAGGCGCCACATCGCTCTCGCGGCATCCATTTCAAGTTCGCCGAGCTTGCCGACGCGCATGACACCGGCGGCATGAACCAGCGCGTCGATTGGCGGCAGAGCGGCCAGAGCCTCCGCCACCGACTCCGGCGCCATCAGGTCGGCCGGCGTGAAGCGCAGGTTCGGATGCTTGATGGCGGGGGCCGACCGGCTGATTCCCTCGACCAGCCATCCATCCAGCAGCAGCCGTTCGGCGATGGCCGCACCGATCCCCGAACTGGCTCCGGTAACCAGGGCGCGGCGGGGCGGACGCTCCATATTCATCTCGGCACTCCCCCTTACGCCACGGTCAGCGCGATGCTGCCCAGGCCGGGGAAGTCGGCGACGGCGCGGCTGCCGGGTTGGATGAAGATCGTTCCGGTGCAGGACCCGGTGGTCACGGTATCGCCGGCATGCAGGCCGCCGAAAGGGCGGGCGCCGACATTGGCGAGCCATGCCAGCAGGCGGATCGGGTCGCCGGCCTTGTTGCCACCGATCACGTCGATCCTGCGCTCCCCGTCGATGTCCAGCGTCAGCCGCTGGCTCACCGGGTCGATGCGGCGCCAGTCGGCGGTGGCCGCGCCGACGATCAGCGCGCCGTGGTTGGCCTGATCGGCCAGCGAGGCGAACGGCCCCTGCGACCCGTAGGCGGCGAAGCGTGTGTCGCAGATCTCGAAGGCGGGATGGACCGAGCCGATGGCGGCCAGCACCTCGTCGCGCGTCCAGGGCTCGTCACGGGCGGGCAGGTCGCCTTTCAGGCGATAGACGATCTCCGCCTCGATGCCGATGACCCGGAACAGGCTGGCGGGCAGAGTCCCGGTATCGAAGAACAGCGTCTCGGCATGGATGGGGGCGCTCGACGGCTCGGCGTCTGGGGCCGACGCGCCGACCTTCCAGGCGGTCGCCGGTCCGATGCGGCGGGCGACTTCGGTCTGGATGGCATAGGCGTCGGCCTTGTCGGCCGGCATCGCCGCGGGCGGCAGGGTGTCGAGCGGACGGTTGTCGCGGCGCGCGGCGAGCAGCGCGCCGGCGGCCGCAAGAACGGCCTCGGCGGTCATGGTCATGGGACAAGCTCCCGAATAGGAAGGAGGCGGGCGGGAGCGCCCCGGAAGGCTTTGCAGGTGGCGCTCCCAACGCCGATCAGCGGACGCGCACCCAGTCGGGCGAGACGCGGCTGTATTTGATCGCCTGCCGGAAATAGGTGAAGGCGACATGCAGGTCGCCGTCCGCCGACTGGGTCACCGACGGGTAGGAGAATTCCCGGTTCAGGCTGTCCTTGGAATTGTTGGTCATGCAGTAACCGTCGCCGACCTCCAGGTTCCGGCGCAGCGGCCAGGTCAGCCCGCCATCCTCCGACAGCGCCAGCGTCAGCGGCGCGCGCGGCGCCCCCCAGAAGGCCTTGCGGGCGGGAGCCTGCGCGGGCGGCGGAGCCACGGCGACAGCGGCGGCGCCACCGGCCGGGACGTCGTCCTCGATCTCGTCGTACAGCGAGGCGCGGCGCTCGGTGGCGTTATCCGCACTCGATTCGTTGAAGACGATGGCGAGCCGGCCGTCGTCCAGCGCCGTCACCTGGATCGAGGAGTTGTTGTTGGGCAGCTCGGTCGCCACCGGCGCACTCCACGTCCGTCCATTGTCGGTGGAGACGCTGCGATACACATGGTCGGCCCAGCGGCTGCGGTAGAAGGCGGCCAGCGTGCCGTCGCGCAGGGGCACCACGCTCATATGGACGCAGCCGACGCTGTCCGGCACCGGATGCTCGGTCCAGCTTTCGCCGCGGTCGCTGGAGATGCGGACGGCGCTGGTGTCGTTGTCGCCCACCCACTTCTCGCCCGGCGTGCCGTGGCAGAGGAAGGTCGGCAGCAGCCAGTCGCCGTTCGGCAGCACCACCACCGGCTGGCGGATGAAGATGCCGTCGCCATCCGTTCCCTCGAACAGGGTGCGGATCGGCCCCCAGTTCCGCCCATGGTCGGCGGAACTGCGGCAACGGACGAAGGCGGTGTCCTGATTGCCGGAGATTTGCGCGGTGTAGAACAGCCACAGCGTGCCGTCCGGTGCCGGGAACAGAACCGGATTCTGCTCCGACCGGGTCGGGTCGTCCGACAGCTTGACCGGGTCGGTCCAGCGGTCGGCTCCCTTTGCGAGCCGCGAGAAATAGATCGAGATGTCGGGAATGCCTTCCTGGGTGCCGCCGAACCAGACGCAGCCGAGATCGCCGTTGCCGAGCACGGTGATGTTGGCGGCGTGGTTCTGGACGCAGGGCGACGGCAGATAGGCGTCGCGGCGCCCGGCATCCCCGTCCGCGGGCGCGATGCGCCCGCGTTCGATGGTGGAAGGCAGGGTTGAGGATGTGGTCATGGCGGTCACATGAAAACGGAGGATGAGGGAAAACCTGTCACCGCGCTTCGGCCTGTGGCGGGGCCTGTGTCGGGGCGGCGACCATCGCCGGGGCGCTGCGGCCGCGGACCAGACGCTCCACCACCATCACCGCCATCGGCGTCAGCAGGGCGACATACATGTTGTCGATGCCGTAGGGGTTGCCCAGGACATACCAGACGGTGGTGCTGACCGTGGCGCCCAGCAGGCCCAGCGTGGCGCCCAGGTTGCTGGCGAAGAAGGGCAGGAAGAAGCCGATCATCGCGACGACCGTGATCGACAGGCGCAGCGCCCGGGTGAAGAAGGACAGCTTCAGGATTTCCGGCACGAAGAAGACGAAGATCAGCGGCAGGAAGCCGATGATCAGCGACAGGATGCGGGTGGTGCGGAATTGCTGTTCCGGCGTCGGATTCTTCCACGGCACGTAGAAGTCACGCACCGCCAGCGAGGCGATGGCGAGCGCCACCGTGCTGACGCTGACGAACACCGAGGCGACGAGCGAGGTGGTGACGACGGCGGCCATCAGCGGGTGCATGGCGTCCAGGAACACCGGCAGCGCATACAGGCTCTTCATGTCGGGGTAGAGGTAATGGGCGGTGACGCCGATCAGCGCCAGCATGATGCCCAGCGGCAGGCAGAAGATCGAGGCGTAGATGGCGGAGCGCTGGGCTTCGCCGGCGCTGCGGTTGGACGAGATCGCCTGGATGACGAACTGGGTCGAGAAGATGGCGCCGACGGTGCCGATGACCCAGGCGAAGATCGTCGGCATGCCGATCTTGCCGTCGATGGTGAAGTAGTGGGCCGGCAGCTTCTCGACCATCGGGGCGATGCCGCCGCTGAGCGACAGCGCGGTGCCCAGCAGCAGGGCGATGCCGATCAGCTTGATGGCGCTGTGCAGGATGGTGACGTAGGCGATGCCCTTCAGGCCGCCGAACACGTAGTAGAAGGTGCTGACCACCGCGATGATGACCATCGCCCAGGTCAGGTCCAGGTTCATGACGGTGGACAGGGCGGCGGCACCACTGATGTAGTTGCCGACATTCACCAGCAGCAGCGCATACATCATGATGATCGACACCGTCCGCATGGTGGAGGTGCCGTAATACTTCGCGATGGCGGCGGAGATGGTGTATTCGCCCGAGCCATAGATGCGCTTGGCGAAGAACAGGCCGAACAGCAGGAAGCCGATGGAGGCGCCCAGAACCGACCATGCCGATGCCATGCCGGAGGTGAAGGCTTCCTGGGCGGTGCCGACGGTGGATTTGGCGCCGATGAACTCGGACATCAGCAGAACGCCGACGACCGCCGCCGGCATCGAGCGCGCGGCATTCATGAACTCGCCGTTGTTGCGGCTGCGCAGCCGCACCGTCAGCCAGGAGGTGAAGAGGATGTAGAGGACGACGATCCCCAGGATGAGCGCACTTTCTCCACTGGTGAAGTGATTCATGGACGGGTCTCCCTAACGGGCGGATGGGTCCGCCTTCGGTGTTGTTCGATGATCTGGCGCCGGCCTGTCGCGTCGCGGCGCCACGCGGTGCGGAACAGCGTCACACCGCTTCGGCATAGCGGGCCGCGAGCGCCTTGATTTGGGCGTCCATCTCGTCGGCGATCAGCACCGGGGCACGGCTGAAACCGACCTCCGGCATGGCGCTGCGGAGCGCGCGCTTGACCATCGCCGGCGGGAAGCCCAGCGCGTACAGCTCCTTGCGCAGCGTGCTGAAATGGGTCTGGTGCCTGTCCGCTGCGTCGGCGTCGCCGGCCACGAAGGCGGCGTGGATGCCGTTCAGCGTCACCGGCGCAATGTTGCCGAGACCGGAGATGCAGCCGGCGGCCCCATTGCGCAGGCCATGCAGCACCAGTGAATCCGGCCCGACCAGCACGTCGAAATCGTCACGCTCGCGCGCGATGGCGAGGAAGCCGTCCAGGCTCTCCTGCGAGCCGGCGCTGTCCTTGATGCCGATGATGTTGGGATGGTCGGCCAGGATGCGGGCGGTCTGCGGCTCCAGCGTGTTCCCGGTGCGCGCCGGGATGTTGTAGAGATAGACCGGCACGGTCAGCGCGTCGGCGACGCGGCGGTAATGATCCACGAGCTCGGCCTGCGAGCAGGCGATGAAGGACGGCGTGATGGCGGAGACCGCCTTGACGCCCAGCTTTTGGACCGCCTTGCCCAGCGCGATGGTCTGGTGGGTGGAAATCTCGCCGATATGGGCAAGTACCGGCACCTTGCCATCGGCGGCCTCGACGCAGGTCTCCGCCACCGCCAGCTTCTCGTCGAAAGACAGGGCGTAGAATTCGCCGTTGGTGCCGGCGCAGAAGACGCCGTTGCCGGCGGATGCCTGCCGCTTCACCTGCCGTCGCAGCGCTGCGAATTCGACGCGCTCGTCGCTGTCGAAGGGGGTGACGATCGCGACGAAGGGACCGCCGATCTTGGTGCCGCTGGTGTTGCTCATGGAGTTTGACCTTTCAACGAACGGGATGACCGTCGCGCCGCGCCGTCAGGCGGCGGCGCGGTACATGCCCAGGATGTCTTCGCGGCTGAGATCGCGCGGGTTGTTGTCGAGCAGCCGGCGGATGGCGTGCGCCTCCTCGGCCATTTGCGGCAGGTCGGCCTCGGGCACGCCGAACTCCGACAGCTTCATCTTGCAGCCGAGCGCCACGCACCAGTCATGGGCCGCCTGGAACACCAGGGCCGGATCGGTGGCGGGCTTCATTCCCAGCGCGTCGAGCACGGCGATGGTCTTGGTCGGGACGGCCGGCGCGTTGAAGGCCAGCACATGCGGGAAGATCAGCGCGTTGGCGGCGCCATGCGGGATGTGGTGGCGGGTGCCGAGCGGATAGGCGACGGCATGGCCGGCGGCAGTGTTGACCGGACCCAGGCAGATGCCGCCATAGAAGGAGGCGAGCGACAGGCCAGCCCGCGCCTCGCGGTCGCTGCCGTCAGCAATGGCGCGCGGCAGGAAGCGGCCGACCAGCCGGATGCCTTCCAGCGCATAAAGGTCGATCAGCGGATGCGCCTTGCGGTTGGTGTAGGCCTCCACGCAATGGGCCAGCGCATCGACGCCGGTGGCGGCGGTGACGGCGGCCGGCACACTCAAGGTCAGGTCGGGATCGACCACCGCGACGTCGGCCAGCATGTGGACGCTCTGCACCGCCAGCTTGCTCATGGTCGCCGGATCGGTGACGAGCGCGCGGGTACCGACCTCGCTGCCGGTGCCGGCGGTGGTCGGGACCTGGACCAGGGCGGCGCGCTTGGCCGCGACCTTCTCCGGTCCGACCACGTCGCGGATGGTCTGGCCGCTGCCGGGCAGGACGGCGGCCAGCTTGGCCAGATCCATGGCGCTGCCGCCGCCGAAGCCGATCACCACCTGCGGCTCCACCCGTTCGGCGACGGCCAGCAGCGCCTCAAGGTTGGGAACGTCGGGTTCCGGCCTGATGTCGGCGAAGACGGTGACGGCACCTTCCAGCCCCAGCCGCTCGACGCGGGCGGCGTTGAAGGCGTCGGCGACCACCAGGATGCGGGTCAGCCCGCGCCCTCGCACCCAGCGGCCGGTCTCATCCGCCGTGCCGGCGCCAAAGACGACGCGGGCCGGGCGGAGCAGCTCGATGGGCGTGGTCAGGTCGATGGTGTTCATGGTCAGGTTCCTCAGGCCGCCGTGCGCACGCGGGCGGCGGCCAGCTTTTCGGCGTAGTCGATGGCCTCGATCAGGCTCAGCTCGTTGGCGATTCCCTTGCCGGCGATGTCGAAGGCGGTGCCGTGGTCGACGGAGGTGCGGATGATCGGCAGGCCGAGCGTGATGTTGACGCCGCTCAGCGCGTCCCAGGTGCCGGTCTCCGGATTGACGTTGAAGCCCAGCAGCTTGACCGGGATGTGCCCCTGGTCGTGATACATGGCGACCACCGCGTCATACTGGCCGGCGCGCAGCTTGACGAAGATGGTGTCGCCCGGTACCGGCCCAACGACGTCGAGGCCGTCGGCAACGCATTTGGCGATGGTCGGCTCCGTCACCTCGATGTCCTGGCGGCCGAACAGCCCGCCTTCGCCGGCATGCGGATTGAGGGCCGCGACGGCGATGCGGCGGCGCGGCAGGCCGAGACCGGCCAGCGTCTCGTCGGTGCGGTCGATGACGTAGCGCAGCCGCTCCGGCGTCAGCTTCTTCGGCACGTCCTCCAGCGCAATGTGGGTGGTGACGTGGCTGACCCGCATGTTGCCGTGGGCCAGCATCATCACCGAGCCGCGCGCGCCGGTCAGTTCGGCCAGCAGGTCGGTGTGCCCGGCATAGTGATAGCCGGCCTTGTTCATCGCCTCCTTGTTCAGGGGCGCGGTGACGATGCCGTGGATGCGGCCGGCTTCGGCCAGCCGCACCGCGCGCTCCACCGCCAGATAGGCGAAGCGGCCGCCGTCGACCGACAGCACGCCGGGACGGATCGGCTCGCCCTCCGGCCCGGCCTGGAGGCAGGCCAGCGCCGGCCATTCGCCGTCGACATCCGTCACCTCGGGGAAGTCGAGGTCGCTGCCCAGCGCATCGCGCGCCGCATGGAGGGCGGGGTTGCTGCCGATGACCAGCAGGCGCAGCGAGCCGTCGGCCAGCCGGTCCTTCAGACGCGCGCAGGCCTTCACGATGATCTCCGGCCCGACGCCGGCCGGATCGCCCATGGTGATGGCCAGATGCGGTGTCATGCTTGTTCTCCCTGATGATGTTGCGGCGCAGCCAGCGCAAGCAGCCGGCGCAGCAGCGCCGGGTCGCCGAACGCGCCCGATTTGGAAATGACGCGGACCCCGTCGAAGCGTCCGCCGCGCAGAATGGAGCAGGGCACCCCCGGCCAGACATGGCCGTCGAGGTCGAGCCGGTCGGCTTCAAGCGCCAGGCACAGGCCGCGCAGGGTCTCGCCGCCCGCCACCAGCAGCGTGCCGGGCGGATCGATCTGGCGGACCAGCCGGGCGAATTCCCATTCGATCCGGTGCGCCGCGTCCGCTCGGGCCAGCCCCTCGGGCAGGGCGAGGACGGCAAGGGCGATACCCTCATGGTCGAGCCGCTGCGACAGCACCGTCGCGGTGGTGGCGCCGCCGTCGGGCAGCGTCAGCACATGTTCGGCGCAGGCGTCGAGCTGGGCCAGCATCGCCGGATGGTTGGTGCCGAACAGCCCCAGGATCGGCCGCGGCAACCGGAGTTTCGTTTCGTCGTCAGTGACGCCCATCTGCCGGGCAAGCGCGCCAGCCAGCCCGCTGCTGCCGCACCACAGCACCCGGTCCTTCAACGCCAAGCCCGCCGCGGCGATGGCGTCGAGGTCGGCGTCGGTCTCCGCATCCCACAGGCTGATGCCCGCCGGCACAGCCGCGCCGGGGCAACGGAGCTGAACGGGCAGTTCCTCCCGTTCCAGATCGGCGCGCAGGTCGCTTGCCGCGGGCGTCCAACTGCGCCCGTCCTCGCCGCGGGCGAGCTGGACGCCGCCGCGGGTGATGCGGCCCTGATAGGGGAAGGCGGGGGCGATGATGACATGATCGGGGGCCGTGGCGTCGATCCAGGCGGCGATTTCCGCCCCGGCATGGCCGCGCAGCAGACTGTCGAGCTTGGCGTAATGGAGCGTGCCGGGCGTGCGCGGCAGACCGGCGGCAATGGCGGCCACCCGGCGGCGCGCCTGATCCCGGCTCGCTTCGCGCGTGCCGCTGTCGAAGGCGAGGCCATTCGACAGGGCAGGATAGGGCAGGCTCTGCCAGTAGACGGGAATCGGGCCGGTGATGACAGCGAACTGGGCGGCGGTATCGAGCGCCCCGGTCAGGTCGTCGGCGATCAGGCACGGATGCCGTGCCGCCGATGCCAGTGTCGGTGATCCCGCATGTGGAACCAGACTGTCCATGGGTGGTCCCCATCCTTTTGAGCGGCGGCCGTCTTGAACCGACGAGCCGCTGCCGGGCGCTCCCACCGCCCTTGACGATGACCCACTCCATCACAGCGCTGCGGAGATGTCAATATGTTGTAATGTTGTTGGCGGCATGAGGCCGCGATTTTGGCTCGTTTGAGGCTATAACATGTTTACATGTTGGGGTTTGACGGCAATCCCCGTCTTCCCCGGGGAGAGAGGCTTCTTCCTGCACTGCAACAGGCAGGCACTTACAGCGACAGATCCAGGGCACGCCCTTCAAACACGCGGTCGCGGGACCCTTCCAGATGCTTGCGCATCCGCGCCCGCGCTGTTTCGCCGTCGCGCTGGCGGATGGCGTCGAAGATGCCGCGATGCTCGTCATACACGCCCGTCAGGCCGGAACTCGGCCCCATCAGCGAGACGCCATGGAACTTCATGCCGACGGAGATGTGATCCTTCAGCGCCTGCATCGACGACATGTAATAGTGGTTGTTCGTCGCCTCGGCGATGGCGGTGTGGAAGGCGTAGTCGGCGTCCTCGCGGTGGCGGTGCGCGCGGGTCGCGTCGTCCATCAGGCTCAGCGCCGCCGCGATGCGGTCGAGTGCCGCGTCGTTCCAGCGCAAGGCGGCGTGATAGGCGTGGTCCGGCTCGATGGTCAGCCGGAACTCGTAGCAGCGCTGGATGTCGGCGATCGTTTCCACCGGGGCATAGCCAAGCACCGGCTGGCTTTCCTCGGCCGCGACGCGGACGAAGCTGCCGGCGCCCTGACGGGAATAGATAAGCCCATCATTCCGCAGCCGTTTCAGCGCCTCCCGCACCACCGGGCGCGACACCTGGAATCGGGCGGCAAGATCATTCTCGCCGGGCAGGCGCTCGTCGGGCTGGAAATCGCCGGCGCTGATCTGGGCCAGCAGAAGCTGGTAGACCCGCGTGACCAGCGGCGTCTGGCGGGTGCGGAGCATCTGGGCTCCCTCCCCGCCGTCCGCCACCACCGCGCTGCTTTCGCTGGACTCCATCCTGTCGCTCCCCATCCGCCGGCTGCGTGCTGTCAGCTATTTGTAAACATGTAACAGCCAACTTGCCAGCTTTTAGGGAGCGGCCAGCTTATCAAGACTGCGGTTCGGCCAGGAACAGCCGGTAGGCCGGGTTGCCGCTCTCGTCCCAGCAGGGGTAGCCGAGATCGTCCAGGCAGCGCCGGAACCGCGCCCGGTCCTTCTCCGGCACTTGGATGCCGGCCAGCACGCGGCCATAGTCGGCGCCGTGGTTGCGGTAATGGAACAGCGAGATGTTCCATTCCTGCGCCAAGCCGTTCAGGAACTTCAGCAGGGCGCCCGGCCGTTCCGGGAACTGGAAGCGGTAGAGCAACTCGTCCTTCAGCCCGCGCACCCGGCCACCAACCATGTAGCGGACATGGAGCTTCGCCATCTCGTTGTCGCTCATGTCCAGCACCGGGCAGTCCAGTCCGCGCAGCAGTTCGATGATCTGGCGCTTTTCCGCGTCGCCTTCGGTCAGCTGCACGCCGACGAAGATCTGTGCCTCGCGGTCGTCGGCATAGCGGTAGTTGAACTCGGTGATCGACCGCTTGCCCAGCGCCTGGATGAACTGCCGGTAGGCACCGGGCCGCTCCGGGATGGTGACGGCCAGCAGGGCCTCGCGCCGTTCGCCGATCTCCGCCCGTTCGGCGATGTGGCGCAGCCGGTCGAAATTCATGTTGGCGCCGCTGCCGATCGCCACCAGCCCCTTGCCCTGCAACCCTTCGCGCCCGGCGTATTTCTTCAGGCCGGCCAGACCGACCGCGCCCGACGGTTCGGTGATGGCGCGGGTGTCCTCGAAGATGTCCTTGACCGCGGCGCAGATCTCGTCGGTGTTGACGGTGATCACCTCGTCCAGCAGCTCGCTGCACAGCCGGAAGGTTTCGCTGCCGACCTGCCGCACGGCGACGCCATCGGCGAACAGCCCGACCTGGTCCAGCTGCACCCGCTTTCCCGCTGCAATCGCCGCGCCCATGCTGGCGGCGTCGTCCGGCTCGACCCCGATCACCTTCACGTCGGGGCGCAGGAACTTGACATAGGCCGCGATCCCGGCGGCCAGCCCGCCGCCGCCGATCTGCACGAAGATGGCGTCCAGCGGGTGCGGGTGCTGGCGCAGGATTTCCATGCCGACGGTGCCCTGGCCGGCGATCACGTCGGGATCGTCATAGGGGTGGATGAAGGTCAGCCCCTTCTCCGCCTCGATCTGGCGGGCATGGAGATAGGCATCGTCGAAGACGTCGCCATGCAGCACGACCTTGCCGCCGCGGCTCTTGACCGCCTGGACCTTGATGGCCGGCGTCGTCCGCGGCATCACGATCACCGCCTTGATCCCGAGCTTCTGCGCCGACAGCGCCACACCCTGGGCATGGTTGCCGGCCGACGCGCACACCACCCCGCGCTCCCGCGCGGCGGCGGACAGGCCGACCATCTTATTGTAGGCGCCGCGCAGCTTGAAGGAGAAGACGGGTTGCAGATCCTCACGTTTCAGCAGCGCGATGTTGTTCAGGCGCTGCGACAGCCGCGGCATCGGATCGAGCGGGCTTTCGATCGCCACGTCGTAGACGCGCGCGGTGAGGATCTTGCGGACATACTCTTGCATGGACATCGGCCTTCCAGAACAGGTCGCGGGCAACATAGCAAAGTTGTCGCGGTCTTTCGCTATGGCGCCTGCACCGTGCGAAAGGCGATTGGCACGGCGACGCGCATCACCTCGATGAAGCGGCGCAGGCGGGCCGGCTGGTGGCGGGCCGGCGGATAGACCAGACTGACCGGCAGGGTCGACGCCTGCCAGTCGGGCGCCAGATGCACCAGCCGCCCCGCCGCCAGATCCTCCACCAGCGCCCATTGCGAGGCGATCGACGCGCCCAGTCCCAGGAGCGTGGCGTTGCGCACCGCCTGAAGCCCGTCGGTCGACAGGCGCGGCCTGATCGGGAAACTCACCGTCTCGCCGGTGCCGGCATGGGTCAGCGTCACCTCGTCCCGGTAGAAGGTGCGCAACGCCAGCCAGGGCAGTTCAGCCAGTTCCTTCGGATGCTGCGGCACCGGCCCGTCGCCGAGAAGGGCGGGGGCGGCGACGGCGATCCGTGGCACTTCCGCCAGCCGCAGGGCGACGACCGACGGGTCGGCGACCTCGCCGACGCGGATGGCGCAGTCGATCCCTTCGCCGATGAAGTCCGGCATGCGGTCGTGCAGAAGCCATTCCACCGTCATCCGCGGATAGCGGCGCAGATAGTCGGCCACCGGCCCGACCAGTTGCTGTTGGCCGAAGGCATGCGGTGCCACCACCCTCAGGTGGCCGGTCGGCTGGTCGTCGGCTCCGCGGACGTCGCTTTCCAGCATCTGCCAGCCGGCAAGCAGGTCCTTGGCCCGCTCGTAACAGCGGGTGCCGTCCTCCGTCAGACTCATCCGGTGGGTGGAGCGGTGCAGCAGCCGGACGCCCAGCGTCCGTTCCAGCAGTTGCAGACGCCGGCTGACCGTCGGCTGGGTGCTGCCGAGCTGTGCAGCGGCCGCCGACAGGCTGCCGCTCTCCACGATGCGGACGAAGGTCTCCAGCAGGGCGATGCGGTCGCTGCCGACCGCCGAAAGGTCATTGCTCATACGTCCAGTGTATAGCAAATCTACACCTGCTCCGGCTACCGTGCCCTTCGGCCCGCCGCCATACTCGCCCTCAATCAGGCCCACGCCTGCTCTTGAGGGAAACGAACGATGTCAACCATTCAAGCCGCGCATGCGTCGTCGCTGACACCCCCGATGCCAAGCCAGATTCCCCTGGCGCCCGCGCATGACAGCGGGATGAGCCGGCCGCTGGTCTTCCTGCTGGCGGCCGGCGCCGGTCTGGCGGCGGCGACGCTCTATTACAGCCAGCCGATGCTGGGCGTGCTCGGCACCGACATCGGGGCGGCGGACCGGACGGTGGGCTGGGTGCCGACGCTGACCCAGCTGGGATACGCCTTCGGCATCCTGCTGCTGGCGCCGCTGGGCGACCGCTTCGACCGCCGCCGCATCATCCTGGCGAAGGTGTCGGTTCTGGTCGCGGCCCTGCTGGCGGCGGGTTTCGCCCCGTCCATCGGCGGGCTGCTGGCGGCGAGCCTGGTGATGGGCCTGTCGGCGACGCTGGCGCAGGACATCGTCCCCGCCGCCGCGACGCTGGCCCCGGCGGAGCATCGCGGCCGGGTGGTCGGCACGGTGATGACCGGTCTGCTGCTGGGCATCCTGCTGTCGCGGGTGGTCAGCGGCCTCATCGCCGAACAGTTCGGCTGGCGCGCCGTGTTCGTCGCCGCCGCCGGCAGCATCGCTTTGCTGGGCGCCGCTCTGTGGCGCGGGCTGCCGCGCTTCACCCCGACGACGGATCTGGGCTATGGCGAATTGCTGGGCTCGCTGGTCACGCTGTGGGGCCGCCATCCCGGCCTGCGCCGGGCGGCGATGGCGCAGGGCCTGCTGTCGCTGGGCTTCAGCGCCTTCTGGTCGACGCTGGCGGTGATGCTGCATGGTGCGCCCTTCCATCTCGGTGCCGCCGCGGCGGGGGCCTTCGGGCTGGCCGGTGCGGCGGGGGCGCTGGTGGCGCCGGTCGCCGGCCGCATCGCCGACAGCCGCGGCCCCGCCCTGATGACCCGGCTGGGTGCCGGTCTGGCCGTGCTGTCCTTCGCCGCCATGGCCCTGTCGCCGCTGCTGCCCGAGGGTGGCCGCCTGTGGCTGCTGGTGGCCAGCGCCGTCGGCTTCGACCTGGGAGTCCAGGCCTCGTTGATCGCCCACCAGACCATCGTCTACGGCATCGACCCCGCCGCCCGCAGCCGCCTGAACGCGGTGCTGATGGTGGGCATGTTCATCGGCATGGCCGCCGGTGCTACCCTGGGCAGCCAAGCGTTGGATATCTGGGGCTGGAACGGCGTGGTCGCCGTCGCCACCGCCGCCTCGGCCGGCGCCCTGATCCTGCGGCTGTTCATCCGGTCGGACCGGTAGTCCGCCCGCATCTCTCATAGATTGGAAGCCCTCCGGTCCCGTGCGGCAACGCAGGGTGCCGGGGGGCTTTTCCGTTGCGATTTCGTCGACCGGCCGATCCAAGGAGCATGCGTCTGACTCCAAATGGCCGTCGTCCCCCTCGTCTGCGGGGAATAAGCTGGCCGATCCCACATGTCAGAATGGGGGCGTCATGGCTGAACTGGACAAGGCATTCGCCGGGGCGATTCCTGCCCTCTACGACCGTTACCTCGGTCCACTCATCTTCCAACCTTATGCCCGCGATCTGGCGGGACGGCTGGCCGGGATCGAGGGCCGGATTCTGGAAACGGCCCGCGGAACCGGGATCGTGACATGCGCCCTGGTCCAGACCCTGCCTGCGAGCGTCGAACTCGTCGCGACGGACCTCAACCAGCCGATGCTCGACCATGCGGCACGGAAGCTGGACGCGCCGCAGGTGACGTGGCGGCAGGCCAACGCCATGAACCTGCCGTTCGAGAGTACCGCTTTCGATGCGGTGGTCTGCCAGTTCGGCGTGATGTTCTTTCCCGACAAGCCGGCGGGTTTCGCCGAAGCGCGCCGGGTGCTGAGGCCAGGTGGCCGCTTCCTGTTCAGCGTGTGGGACCGCATCGAGGAGAATGAGATCACCGCCGTCGTCAACGCCGCAGTCGCGGCGGCATTTCCCGACGACCCGCCCGCCTTCATGGCCCGCACGCCCCACGGCTACCACGACAGGGAGCGGATCCGCGACGAGCTTCGTGCCGCCGGCTTCACCGGCATCGAAGTCGAGACGGTGACCCTGCGCAGCCGGGCCGCTTCGCCCGTCGATCCGGCGACAGGCTTTTGCCAGGGAACGCCCATGCGCCTTGAGATCGAGGCGCGGGACGCCAGCCGTCTGGACGAGGTGACGGCCCTCGCCGCCAAAGCCGTCGCCCGGCATTTCGGCGACGGCCCGATCGACGGCAAGAGCCAGGCGCATGTGGTAACGGCCATTGCCTAGGCCCGGCGTAGTCCCACCGCCGCCTCGACGAAGGCGATCAACTGATCGGCATAGAGGTCGGGCGTGATGCCGCGGCGGCGATGCTTGGCGCGCTTCACGTACCAGTCCTGGAGCATCGGCTTGATCAGTGCGGCGGCCATCGTCACCTCGGGCACCGCGAAGAGGCCGCGGGCTACGCCGTCGGCCAGGGCGTCGGCGATCATGCTTTCCGTCATCATCTCGCTGCCGACGGCAAGGTCGCGCCCCTCCTTGGGAAAGGACTTGGCCTCCATATAGGCGAACACGAACCAGGGATGCATGGTCTCGGTCAGGAGCAGGTGTGTGCGCAGCAGCCAGCGCAGCCGGCCTGCCGGATCGTTCGCCAGCGCCTCTGGCGGGTGGCCCAGCACCTCCTCCACCACGCTGACGACCTGCCCCAGGATCATCATCAGCAGCGTGTCCTTGCTGTCGAAATAGGCGTAGAGCGCCCCCATGCTCAGCCCCGACTGTTCGGTCAGGTCGCGCAGGCTCATGGAATGGAAGCCCTTGCGGTTTGCCAGCATCAGCGTGGTTTCGACGATGCGCGCCAGATTTGCGACGGCGACCGCCGGCTTCTTCACCCGGATGGTCGCGGCGTGCCGTTCCAGGATGCGGGCGCACAGCGCCTCCATCGACAGATCATGCCGTGCCTGGAACTCCCGCAAGCTGATCATCCCGGTTGTCCTGTCCGTTCGCGTTGCCGATGGTTCTTGCACATGATGGCTGCCGAAGATATAAAGCGAGCGCTCGCTCGTTTTTCAAGCGCACCGTTCGCGCCCCTGTCGCCACTGCCGCAGAAATTCCCACCAGGAGAGGAAGCATGGGCTTCACCATCGACCTGACCGGCAGGACGGCGCTGGTCACCGGCGCGTCGAGCGGTCTCGGCCGGCATTTCGCCGGCGCGCTGGCGACGGCGGGCGCCCGGGTGGCGCTGGCCGCCCGGCGGACCGATGCGTTGGCCGAAACCCGCGCGGCGATCGAGGCGGCAGGAGGCAGTGCTCTTACGGTCGCCATGGACGTCACCGATCCCGCTTCGGTCGCCGCTGCGGTGGGGGAGGCATGGCGGGCGCTTGGCCGCATCGACATCCTTGTCAACAATGCCGGCGTCACCGCCACGCGCCCCTTCCTCGACATGGGTGAGGAGGAGTGGGAGCGGGTGGTCGACACCAACCTGACCGGTTGCGCCCGCGTGGCGCGCGCGGTGGCGCAGCGCATGCGTGACGATCAGCGGGGCGGGGCAATCGTCAACATCGCTTCCATCCTCGGTCTGCGGGTGGCGGGACAGCTGTCGTCCTATGTCGCAGCCAAGGGCGGGTTGGTTCATCTGACCAAGGCGATGGCGCTGGAACTGGCGCGATACGGCATCCGGGTCAATGCGCTCTGCCCCGGCTATGTCGAGACCGAACTGAACGCCGATTTCTTCGCCAG
This sequence comes from Azospirillum sp. TSH100, assembly GCF_004923295.1. Lineage (NCBI taxonomy): Bacteria > Pseudomonadati > Pseudomonadota > Alphaproteobacteria > Rhodospirillales > Azospirillaceae > Azospirillum > Azospirillum sp. TSH100. The sequence continues at coordinate 724,656 of NZ_CP039637.1, read as the reverse complement.
CGATGCCGGCAAGGCGCTGATCAAGCGCATCCCGCAGCGCCGGCTAGGCCGGCTGGCCGATCTGGATGGCCCGCTGCTTCTGCTGGCGTCGGATGCCGGCGCCTATATGACCGGGTCGGTACTGACCGTCGACGGTGGTCATCTCGTCTCCTCGCTCTAGCAGGAAAACCCCACGCCATGGATTTCACCCTTCCTCCGCATATCGAAGACTATCGCTGTCGCGTCCGTGCCTTCGTCGAGGAGGAGATCCTGCCGGTCGAGGCCGACCGCGCCAATTGGGACGAGCACGAGAACATCGCCGAAGCGCCGTTGGAGGCCTTGCGCGCCAAGGTGAAGGCGGCCGGCCTGTGGACGCTGCAATTGCCCAAGGAGGCCGGCGGCCAGGGCCTGCCGATGGTTGGCGTCGCCGCCTGCTACGAGGAGATGAACCGCTCGATCTTCGGTCCGGTCTGCTTCAACGCCGCCGCCCCCGACGACGGCAACATGCGGCTGTTGAGCATGGTCGGCACCCCGGCGCAAAAGGAACGCTGGCTGAAGCCCATCGTCGCAGGACGGGTGCGCAGCGCCTTCGCCATGACCGAACCACATCCCGGCGGCGGTTCCGATCCGTCCATGATGAAGACGAAGGCCGAGCGCAGGGGCGACCACTGGGTGGTCTCGGGACGGAAGTGGTTCATCACCGGGGCCGGGGCCGCCCAGCACTTCATCCTGATGGCGCGCACGTCGGACGACCCGCGCAAGGGGCTGACCGCCTTCCTGTTCGATCGCGACCAGCCGGGTTGGCGCATCGAGCGGCGCATCCCGATCATGGGGCCGGAGGAGCATGGCGGTCATTGCGAGCTGATCTTCGACGGTTTGGAGATCGCGGACGAGAATGTCCTGATGCAGGTCGGTGACGGGCTGAAGGCGACGCAGATCCGGCTGGGTCCTGCGCGTCTGACACACTGCATGCGCTGGACCGGCCTTGCCAAGCGCTGCCTGGAGATCGCCGGGGCTTACGTCAAGGAACGCGAGAGCTTCGGAACCGCGCTTGCCGAGCATGAAGGCGTGCAATGGATGCTGGGCGAGGCGGCGATGCAGATCGAGATCGGCCGGCTTCTGACCATGAAGGCGGCCCATGCGCTCGACAGCGGCAGTTTCGCCCGCAAGGAGGTGTCGATGGCCAAGGTCCAGGTTGCCGACACGCTGTTCAAGGCAGCGGATACGGCAATCCAGCTGTGCGGCGCGCGGGGCTATTCCAAGGATACGGTGCTTGAGTGGATTTATCGCTATGCCCGGCAGGCCAAGCTGGTGGATGGCGCGTCGGAGGTCCACAAGATGGTGCTGAGCCGCAGCTACCTTGCCGAGGGCGACGATTTCTGGGGCTGGCGGTGAGTCTGTTTACACCTCTGGCGGGGACAACTGCGCGCCGCCGCCTCTACCTGTTGCGCCACGGCCATGTCGCCTATTACGACGCCGACGGCAAGCCGCTGAACCCGAAGCTTGCCGCGCTCACCGATCGCGGGCGGGAAGAGGCGCGTGTCGCCGGCGTCCTGCTGGCCGGGGTGCCGCTCGACCGTGTACTGTGCTCCGGCCTTGCCCGCACGCGGCAGACGGCCGAACTGGTCGCCGCACCGCACGGGTTGCCGGTGGAGGATCACGCCGACTTTCTGGAAATCCGCGCCAGCCGCCTGTCGGAGGTGCCGAAGGAGCAGCGCGAGGCGGCCTATGTCTATGGTTTCGAGGCAGTGACCGAGGATGCACGCTTTGCCGGTGGCGACAGCTTTGCCGCGGTGCGCGACCGGGTGGTGCCGGCGATCGAGACGCTGATCCGGCAACCGGGCTGGACCCATCTGGCTCTGGTCGCCCATGACGGGGTCAACCGCATGCTGCTGTCCTGGGCCTGCGGCGGCGGATTGTCGGCCTTGTCGGCCTTCGAGCAGGATTACGGCTGTATCAACATCATCGACCTGGATGTGACCGAAGGGCGGATTCTCCGCCGCCTGATCCGCGCGGTGAACCTGACGCCCGGCAATCCGGCGAAGATCGGCCTGCACCGCAGCAGCCTTGAGGAGGCATTCGTGCCTTTGCTTGCGCTGGATTGACGGACTTGCCGTCAATCTGACGCTCCCACGGCGTCGGTCCGGCGCCACCAAAGGGGTTCCGACAGGCGGTCGATCAGGAAATCGGCAAGCACTCCGACCTTGGCCGGCCGCGTGCGGGCCGAGGGCGTGATGAAATAGAGGCCGCCCTTCGGCAGCGACCAGTCTGTCAGGATGGCGGTCAGCCGCCCGTCGGCGAGATGGTCGGCCGCCATGAATTCCGGCAGTTCGGCGATCGCCAGCCCTTCCAGCAGCATCGGCACCAGTGCATCCGCATTGGTGACGCGCAGCGGGCCGGACGGGGTGACGCTTTCCTCCTCGCCGGCGCTGTTGGTGAAGTGCCAGATGTCCTGCCGACGGCGGTAGGCATAGCCCAGGCAATGATGGCCGTTCAGTTCGCGGGGATGGCGCGGTTCGCCATGGCGGGCGAGATAGCTGGGAGCGGCGAGCACCACCGGCGACACCCCGCACAGCCGCCGCGCCACCAGCGAACTGTCCGCCAGCACCGCGATGCGCAGAGCCGCATCGAAGCCGTCCCCGACCAGATCGACGACGGCGTCACTCAGATGCAGGTCGATGGAAATCTCGGGATAGAGGCGGAAGAAGTCCGGCAACAGCGGCGCCACCCAGCGCAGCCCGAAGGACATCGGCACCGCGAAGCGGATCAGGCCACGCGGCCGGCTGGACATCTCGCGCACCGCATTCTCCGCCGCTTCCGCCTCGTCATAGAGGCGGGTCGCGCGCTCCGCCAGCGAATGGCCGAAATCGGTCAAGGCCAGCCGGCGGGAGGTGCGGTTGAACAGCCTCGCCCCCAGCCGTTCCTCCAGCCGGCTGACCGCGCGCGATACGGTGGCGACCGACACCCCCATGGCGCGGGCCGCACCGGCGAAGGACCGCTCCTCCACCACCTTGGCGAACATCGCCAACCCCTCGAAATCCGGCAGCTTCGACATCGCCAATCCTGCAATGATAATTTTCAGTCATTTCTATTTCGATGCGTATCTGCCGTCGATAGCTTTGTCTCCAGCGAACAACCCAATTCCAAGGAGACTTTCAGATGTCACGCAAGCTCGATGGCAAGATCGCGCTGGTCACCGGCGCCACCAGCGGCATCGGCCTCGCCACGGCCAAGCGCTTCGCCGCCGAAGGCGCCACCGTCTATCTCACCGGCCGCCGTCCGTCGGAGCTGGAAGCCGCGGTGACGGCGATCGTCGCCGCCGGCGGCAAGGCGACGGGGGTGCAGGCGGACTCCTCCAACCTCGCCGATCTCGACCGGCTCTATGCGCAGATCCAGAGCGAGGCCGGCCGGCTCGACGTGCTCTACGCCAATGCCGGCGGCGGCGGCATGCTGCCGCTCGGCGCCATCACCGAGGAGCAGTATGAGGACACCTTCAACCGCAATGTGAAGGGCGTGCTGTTCACCATGCAGAAGGCGCTGCCGCTGCTCGGCCGGGGCGCTTCGGTGATCCTCGCCGGCTCCACCGCGGGCAGCATGGGCACGGCGGCCTTCAGCGTTTACAGCGCCAGCAAGGCGGCGGTGCGCAACTTCGCCCGCAGCTGGATCCTGGACCTGAAGGATCGCGGCATCCGCATCAACACGCTCAGCCCCGGCCCGATCCGCACGCCGGGTCTGGTCGAGCTGGCCGGGCCCGATGCGGCGCAGCAGCAGGGTCTGGTCGATTACCTTGCCGCCCAGGTCCCGCTGGGCCGCGTCGGCGACCCGGACGAGATCGCCAAGGCCGCCGTCTTCCTGGCGTCCGACGACAGCAGCTTCGTCAGCGGCATCGAACTGTTCGCCGACGGCGGCATGGCCCAGGTCTGACGAGGGTCTGAGGCGCCGTCTCGTCCGCTTCGCAGTCGGCCCTTATGCGCCGGCCGCGGAGCGGACCAGCCGGGCGAATCCCTTCTCGCTGAATGGGTAAGGTGTCATGCTTGGGATCAGAATCCCCCAGGGAGGCGGTTCACATGCCACCGCTGGCAGACACAGGCCCCGCCACTCCTTCACCGGCCGACCTCCCTTGGCACGCGCTGGGGGCCGCCGCCGTCGCCGAACGGCTCGGCAGTCCGGCCGATGGGCTCGGCAGCACGGAGGCGGCGGCGCGGCTCGCCCATTTCGGGCCCAACCGCCTCACCCCGCCGGAACGGCGGCCGGCCTGGCTGCGCTTCCTGGCCCAGTTCCACAATCTGCTGATCTATGTGCTTCTCGTATCGGGTGCGGTGGCTTTGCTGCTTAGGCACTGGACCGACGCCGGGGTGATCTTCGGCGTCGTGCTGGTCAACGCGCTGATCGGCTATATCCAGGAGGACAAGGCCGAGCAGGCGCTGGAGGCCATACGCAACCTGCTGTCGCCCCAGGCGGTGGTGCTGCGCGACGGCCATGCGGTGACCCTGGCGGCCGACGCGCTGGTGCCGGGGGACCGCGTCTTCCTGGTTTCCGGCGACCGGGTGCCGGCCGACCTGCGGCTCGACCGCAGCAAGGGGCTGCTGGTGCAGGAGGCGGCGCTGACCGGCGAATCGGTCCCCGCCGCCAAGTCCGCAGCCGCCGTCCCCGCCGATGCCGCACTCGGCGACCGCGGCGGCATGGCCTATGCCGGGACCATGGTGGTGCAGGGGCAGGGCACCGGCATCGTGGTGGCGACCGGCGACGCGACGGAGGTCGGGCGCATCGGCCATCTGCTGGCCTCCGTGACGAGTGTGGCTACGCCGCTGCTGGTGTCGATGGCGCGGTTCGGCCGCTGGCTGACCGGCGGCATCCTGCTGCTGGCGGTGGTCACCGTCCTGTTCGGCATGCTGGTGTATGGCGAGCCGTGGCAGGACATGGTGCTGACCGCGGTCGGGCTGGCGGTGGCGGCGATCCCGGAGGGGTTGCCGGCGGTGATGACCATCACCATGGCGGTGGGGGTGACCCGCATGGCCCGCCGCAACGCCATCATCCGCCATCTGCCGGCGGTCGAAATGCTGGGAAGTGTCCGTACCATCTGCACCGACAAGACCGGCACCCTGACCCGCAATGAATTGCTGACGACCTGCATCGTCACCGCCGACGCCACCTATGTCGCCGGCGGCAGCGGCTATGCGCCGGAGGGGGAAATCAGCCGGGATGACCGGCTGGTCGATCCGGCGGGCGAACCGCTCCTGCTCGATCTGGCGCGGGCGGCGCTGCTGTGCAATGACGCCGTCCTGCACCGTGATCCGGGCGGCGAGTGGCGGCTGGCCGGCGACCCGACCGATGGGGCGCTGCTGGCCCTGGCGATGAAGGCGGGGCTGGACCCGGCCGGCGAGGCGACGCGCTACCCGCGCCGCGACGCCCTTCCCTTCGAGTCCGAGCGCCAGTACATGGCGACCCTGCATCATGACCACGCCGGCCACGGCATCCTGGTGGTGAAGGGCGCACCGGAACGGGTGCTGGCGCTGTGCGAGCGGGAACGGCGCGGCAATGGCGGCGCCCCGCTGGAGCGGCAGCGTTGGACCGTCCTGACCGCCGAACTGGCCGGGCAGGGGCAGCGCGTGCTGGCGCTGGCGATGCGGCGCACCCCCATCGGCCTGTCCGAACTGATCGACGAGGATCTGCGGGAGGAGGGGCTGGAACTGCTCGGCCTCTGCGGGCTGATCGATCCGCCGCGGGAAGAGGCGCTGGTCGCGGTCACCGCCTGCCGGCAGGCCGGCATCACAGTGAAGATGATCACCGGCGACCATGCCGCCACCGCCGCCGCCATCGGCCGGCGCTTCGGTCTGCCCGAGGGCGTCATCGCCGGGCCGGAGCTGGATCGGCTGGACGAGGCCGGATTCGCCGCCGCCGCCCGGGCCAACAGCGTCTTCGCCCGCACCACGCCGGAACACAAGCTGCGCCTGATCGCAGCACTCCAGGCGGCGGGCGACACCGTTGCCATGACCGGTGACGGCGTCAATGACGCGCCGGCGCTGAAGCGGGCCGACATCGGCGTCGCCATGGGCCGCAACGGGACGGAGGCGGCGAAGGAGGTGGCGGCTATGGTGCTGGCCGACGACAATTTCGCCTCCATCGTCCATGCGGTGGAGGAGGGGCGAACCGTCTACGACAATCTGCGCAAGACCATCCTGTTCATGCTGCCGACCAATGGCGCGCAGGCGGTGGTGATCCTGCTGGCGGTACTGTCGGGCAGCCTGCTGCCGATCACGCCGGTGCAGATCCTGTGGGTCAACATGGTCACCGCTGTGACGCTCGGGCTGGCGCTGGCCTTCGAGGCGCCGGAACCCGGCGTGATGGCCCGCCCGCCGCGTCCGCGCGACGAACCGATCCTGGTCGGCCGGCTGGTGCGGCGGATGCTGGTGGTGCTGGCCCTGCTGGTGGCGTCCAGCTTCGGCTTTTTCCACTTCCACCGCCTGCAGGGCGACACCATCGAAGAGGCGCGGACCATCGCCGTCAACGCCCTGGTGGTGGGCGAGATCTTTTTCCTGCTTAGCGCCCGCGACCTGCATGGCCGGGCCGGGCTGCTGTCCGCACTGGCCGGAAGCCGGCCGGTCTGGCTGTCCATCGCGGTGATGACCGTGCTGCAACTTGCCTTCACCTATGCGCCCCCCGTGCAGACCCTGTTCGGCACGGCGGCGGTCGGCCTCACCGCCTGGGCGGCGATGGCCGCTGTCGGCGCCGGGCTGTTCCTGCTGATGGAGTTGGAAAAGCGGCTGTCGGCCAACCGATCTCCGTCCTGATCGAAGAATGGTCTGGACTGAGGCGGCAGGGAAGCCCACGCTGGGGGCGTGCGCCATCCAAACTCCTGAATGCGAGGTCGCAATGGACGCTCCGATCAATTCCGATTTCCCACTTCGGCCGATTGGAACCGCGGAGGAGTTGATGGATGTCGCCGTCGGGATGGAACACGAGGCGGCGCTGCGTTACGAGCAGCTTGCCGCGATGGTCGCCCGGCAGGGGAAGCCCGAACTCGCCACCCTCTTCCGGCGTCTGGCCGAGCTGGAAAAGGGGCATGAGGACCAGTTGAGCCGCTGGGCCGAGCGCGACGGCCTGCGCGCGCCGCGATCGGCAGGGGTCTCCTGGCGGATGCCGGAGACCTTCGATCCGGCCGATGGCGGTCCATCGTTCGGACCCTACGAGGCTCTGGCGGTTGCGGTGCGTAACGAGGAGCGGGCCTTTGCCTTCTACACCTACGTCGCCGCCTCGGCGCTGACCGAAGAGGTCCGGCGCCGGGCCGAGGGGCTGGCCCGCGAAGAGTTGGAGCATGTCGGCCTGCTGCGCCGCTGGCGTCGTGAGGCCTACCATGCGTCACGGCCCGCCAGACACCGCAATCCGCGCACGCTGGAAGAGCTGTTCATACTGTCCACGGCGATGGAAGCCGCGTCGGCCGAGGTCGATGACGCCGCAGCCGCAGCCGTCGGGGCTTCCGGCGCCGTGGAAGCGGCGACCGTGCTGCGCCGGCTTGCGGACAAGGCCCGCGGCTGCGCACAGGGAGCAGAACCGGAGGTGCCGGGAAGCGATGCCGCCGAAGATGCCCGTGCGGCCGGTCTGCTTCGTCCGGGCTCGCTCACGGCGGAGGGGGCCTTGCGCCTGTCGATCCGGGATGCCGAGGAGATCCTCGACATCTATCTCGCCGCCGCGGAACAGGCGACCGAGGAAGCCCTGCTCAACGAATCACAGAGATTGGCCGAGCAGTCCTTGAGCCGCCTTGCGCTCGTCCGGTCCCTGCTGTCGAACCCGGACGCGGTTGCGGATGCGGCCTAGGCAGCGCGGAGGACGCATCCGCTGGCCGCAGCCGGCCTATTCCTCCTTCGCGTCGAAGCGATAGCGGAAGTCGCAATGGTCGGCGCCCTGCATGATGGTCTGGGTCCGCTCCATCTTGATGCGCGGGTCGTAGCCGGTGCAGAAGGCGGCGTCGCGGTTGCAGGACAGCAGATGCCCGATCGACCCCAGCCCCATCTCCCGGTACATCTCGGCGTAGCGGCAGCGGGTGACGTTGTAGTCGAAATGGGTGTCGTCCTGCCGCTTCACCTCCAGCCGCAGCGCGTCGTCCTTGGTCCACAGCGGTTGAAGATCGGCGAAGCTCTTCAGGCTGGTGCCCTCCGGCTCGGTCGCGGCGAAGGATTTGGCGGCGGCCAGGGCCGCCTTGGTGATCGCCGCCCCCAGGATCTCCTGCGCGGTGGCCTCGCCCAGCCGGGCGGCCATCTCCTCATAGACCGGCTTCAGGATTTCCGCCTCGATGCGGCGGCGTTCGAGGATGCCCATGGTTTGGGTCATGACTGGCTTCCTTCCATCAGATGGCGTCAATCGGCTTTAATGGGCGTGGCCGCCAAGGTAGGCCTCGGCGATGCGGGGATCGTCGCGCAGCTGGTCGGCTGGTCCGGACAGCACGATCCGGCCGTCCTCCAGCACCGCGGCATGGTCGGCGATGCGCAGGGCGGCGCGGGCATTCTGTTCGACCAGCAGGATCGACACCCCTTCGGCCCGGATGCGGACGATCAGGTCGAAGATCTGTGCCACGATCTTCGGCGCCAGCCCCAGCGACGGCTCGTCGAGCAGCAGCAGGGTCGGCCGGCGCATCAGGGCGCGGGCGATGCACAGCATCTGCTGCTCGCCGCCCGACAGCGATCCGGCATTCTGGCGCAGCCGTTCGCGCAGGATCGGGAACATCGCCAGCACACGGTCCAGCTCGCCCAACCCGACATCGCCGCCGCCCAGCACCAGATTCTCGCGGACATTCATGTTGGAGAAGATCTGCCGCCCTTCCGGCGCCTGCGACAGGCCCAACTGGACGATGCGGTGGGCCGGCATGTTGGCGATCGGCTGGCCGCGAAAGGTGATGCTGCCCTGCTTTGCCCGGTAGATGCCGGAGACGGTGCGCATCAGCGTGGTCTTGCCGACGCCGTTGGAGCCGAGCACGGCGACGATGGCGCCCTCCGGCACATCCAGGCGGACGCCGTGCAGGATCTCCTGCGGCCCCATGGCGACATGCAGGTCCGCGATCGAAAGCAGGGGTGCGGTCAGTGGCGGCGCGGTCATTCATCCACCCCAAGATAGGCTTCGAGGACGGCCGCGTCTGTGCGGATAGCATCGGGCGTGCCGTCGGCGATCTTGCGGCCGGAGGCCAGCACCAGGATGCGCTGGCAGATGCCCATGACCAGCGTCATGTCGTGTTCGACCAGCATGATCGTCAGGCCCTGCCCATGCAGCCGCTTGATGAAGGCGGCCAGATCGCGCGTTTCGGTGTCGTTCAGCCCGGCCGCCGGCTCGTCCAGGATCAGGAAGCACGGCCGCATGGCGAGCGCGCGGGCGATCTCCAGATATTTGCGCTGGCCGTAGGGCAGGTTGGCCGCCAGTTCCGCCGCCACATGGGTCAGGCCAACCGCCTCCAGCGCCTCCCAGGTGCGGCGGCTGATCTCGGTGGAGCGGTCGCGGCCGCGCTTGTGGAGCCCGCCGAACAGCGCGCCGAAGGCCCCCTGCGGCAGCGCGCCGACGGCGCCGACCGACACGTTGTCGAAGACCGACATGTTGGGGAAGACACGCAGATTCTGGAAGGTGCGGCTGATGCCGAGCCGGGCCACCTGATTGGGCTTCAGCCCGCTGATTGTCCTGCCGGCGAAGGCGACGGTGCCGCCGGACAGCGGGGTGAAGCCGGAAATCAGGTTGAACAGCGTGGTCTTGCCGGCGCCGTTCGGCCCGATCAGCCCGACCAGCTCGCCCTCGTCGACATGGGCGGTGACGTCGCCGACCGCCTGCACGCCGCCGAAGCGGCGGCTGACGTTGCGGATTTCAAGAAGATGGGTCATCGCCAGCCGATCCCTTCGCCTTTTCCGGTGTTCCGCCACGCCCCACCCAGCTGCCGGCGGACCAGACGCAGGGCGGAAACCTCGCCCAGCAGCCCCTTCGGCAGCAGCAGGATGGAGAGGAACATCACCAGCCCGACCATGATGTTGCGGAAGTCACCGAGACCGCGCAGACCCTCCGGCAGCAGGATCAGCAGCAGCGCGCCGATGACCGCTCCCGGCAGGCTGCCCAACCCGCCGACCACCACCATCGCCAGGATCAGGATGGATTCGGAGAATTTGAAGTCGCCCGGCGAGATGTAGCCGGTCATGTGCGCCCACAGGCTGCCGGCCACCCCCGCGAAGAAGGCCGACAGGGTAAAGGCCTCCATCTTCAGCCGCACGGTGCTGACGCCCATCGCGTCGGCGCATTGGTCGTCCTCGCGGATCGAACGCAGTGCGTTGCCGTAATAGGAATGGCTGAGGCGGCCGATCGCCACCACCGACAGCGTCACCACCGCCGCCACCGTGTAATAGGCGGCGAGGCGGCCGGACAGGCTGACGCCGAACAGCTCGAACCCCTTGGAGACGATGATGCCATTGGGGCCCTTGGTGAAGTCCACCCAGTTCAGCATGACCAGATACAGCATCTGGCCGATGGCCAGCGTCGCCACGGCGAAATAGATGCTGACCAGCCGCATCGTCGGCAGCGCCACCAGGAAGGCGACCAGCGCCGCCACCAGACCGGACAGCGGCAGCGTGACGGTGAAGCCCAGCCCCAGCTTTGAGGTCAGCAGCGCCGCGGTGTAGGCGCCGACGCCGTAGAAGGCGGCATGCCCCAGATGCAGCAGGCCTGCCACCCCCGTCACCAGATGCATGGAGGCCGACAGCAGGACGAAGATCAGCGCCAGATTGGCGATCTGGTAGAAATAGCCGCGGTCGAAGCCGGCCAGCAGCGCCGGCAGGGCTGCGAAGACCAGCAGCAGGATCACCGCCGGAACCAGCCAGCCCCGACGTCTGGTGAGCCCGTCCGTATGATCGGGGGGCGCCGCAGTCTCAAACGCGTTCACGGCGCGCTCCGAACAAGCCGTTGGGGAAGAAGATCAGGGTCAGGATCAGGAAGCCGTAGGCCACCATGTCCGACCAGCCCGACGAGACGAAGGTCGTCGCCATGCTTTCCGAAATGCCGAGGATCAGCGCGCAGATCACCGCACCGGGGATGGAGGACAGGCCCCCCATCACCATGGCGACGAAGGCCTTGATGCCGGGCGTGAAGCCCATGGCGGGGAACACCGCGCCGTAATAGAGCCCCATCAGGATGCCGGCCGCCGCCCCCATCATCGATCCGACGACGAAGGTGGTGATGATGGTGCGGTCGGTGTCGATGCCGACATATTTGGCGCCGAGCGGGTTGTTGGACACCGCGCGGATCGCCAGCCCGACGCGGGTGCGCGTCAGCAGATATTGCAGGCCGATCAGCATGGCGGCGGCGACGCCGAAGATGATGAAGTCACCGGTCACCAGGATCACCGGGCCGACCCGCACCGGCGTGTTGATCAGATACTCGAAGGGGACGGAGCGCATCTGCGATCCAAAGACGATTTCCAGCGCCTCGCGCACCACGATCGACACCGCCAGCGAAGAGAGCAGGGTCGATTCCCGCATCGCCCGCGATTTCAGCGACGCCTCGTCTGTGAAGCGGCGGAACGGCTTGAAGGCGATCCGCTCCAGCGAGAAGCCGGCCAGCGCCCCGATCGCCAGCGCGCCCAGGATCACCGCCACGATGGGCGGCGCCGTGGCCGAGATCAGCACGAGGCCGGCGAAGGCGCCCAGCGTGTAGATCTCGCCATGGGCGAAGTTGACGACATTCAGCACGCCGAAGATCAGCGTGAAGCCGATCGCCATCAGCGCATAGGTCATGCCCAGAGACAGGCCGATGGCGAGCTGCTGGAGATAGTAGGGATCGAACATGCGGGCTCTGTCGCTGGAGATCGGGGCGCTGGAGATCGGTTGCCGGGTGTTTACTCGGTGACCGGGACGAAGGCGCCGCCCTTGACCTCGACCTTCACCAGCTCCTTTTCCGCCTCGCGGTCGGCGCTGAAGGTGGTCTTGCCGGTCACGCCGGAGAAGTCTTTCGTCTGGGCCAGCGCGTCGCGCACCTTCTCGCGCGTCGGGTTGGGCTGGGCCTTCTCCACCGCCGCCAGCATGATGCGGACCGCGTCATAGGCCTGGGCGGGGAACTGGCCGGGGACGGCGCCGTCCGAGCGCTTCTTCCACTCGTCGACGAAATGCTGGACGTTCGGCGAAGGATCGGTCGGCAGGAAGTTGGAGGTCAGATGCACGCCCTCCGCAGCACTTCCGGCCAGTTCGATCAGCTTCGGGCTGTAGGCAGCCGAGGTCGAATAGACCGGCGTCTTGATGCCGAGCTGCTGCAACTGCTTCAGGAACTGCGCGCCGTCCTCATAGAAGAAGCCGGTGTAGATGGCGTCGGGCTTGGCCCGCTCAAGCTTGCTGATGAGGGAGCGGTAGTCCTTCAAGCCGCGGTTGAAGAATTCCGAGAAGGCGACGGTGCCGCCATTGGCCTTCACCGCGTCGGAGAAGCCGCTGACCACCGACTGGCCCCAGTCGGTCTGCTCGGCGATCACCGCGACATTCTTGAAGCCCTTGGTCGCCATCCATTTGGCGTTGTAGGGGCCTTCCTGCGCCTGGGTCGCGATGTTGCGGAACTGGTACTTGGAGATCTTGGTGTAGTCGGGGTGCGAGGCGGTCTGCGACAGCTGCGGCATGCCGGCGTCCTTGTAGACCTGCGCCGCCGCCATCGACACACCCGAGGTGAAGTCGCCCAGGACGCCGACGATCTCCTTGTCGTCCACGAACTTGCGGGCGATGTTGGTGCCCTCCTTGGCGTCGGACCGGCTGTCCTCGAAGACGATCTCCACCTTGAACGGCTTGCCGGCGGCGTTGAACTCGCTCAGCGCGATCTCGGCCGCCTTGCGGAAATCCTGACCATATTGGGCAGTGTCGCCGGTCAGCGGCAACTGGTAGCCGAGCTTGACCGTGTCTGCGGCGAGGGCCGAACCGGCGATCCCGGCGGCGGTGAGGGTCGTCAGGGTGAGGAGGCGGAACGTCATGGCGATGGCACCTTCTTATTGTGCGTCGTTGCAGGCTTCGCGGGGATGCGCGTCTAGTCGGCAGGCTGGGCGCCCGGCAGGACCTTCAGTCGGCAACAGCCCTCGTCGCCCGGCTTCCAGGTCTCGCCCTTGAAAACGAAGCCGGCGGCCTCGAACAGACCGCCGTCGATGGCGCCGGCCATCTTGCAGAGCAGTTCCAGATCGGTTTCCGACCTGCCCTGGGCCTGCCAGGCCTCTTTCAGCGGGCAGCGGTGGAAGTGGATTTCCAGCGCCTCGCCGTCGCAGCGCTTGATCTCCGGCGCGAACATGCTGTCACGGTTGGGAATGCCGTCGAGGAAGGCATGGCACAGGCCGGTCAGGTCGTCCGGGCCGTGGCCGGCATACTTCGCGCCCATCGCCTCGCCGAGGCGGCGGGTGGCCTCCTGCCCGACCTCCAGCGCTATTTCGGTGCCGAAGCGCTCGCGCAGCACGTCGAACATGTGGGCGTAGGACGCGGCGCGCATCGCATAGGCATTGCGCAGAAGGGTGGGGTAATCAGGGGTGTCCGACATGCCGGCCTCTCATTGTTTATATCTCGCGGGCGTCGTTCCAGCGGTATTGCAGGATCTTCAGCGGCCCGATGCGTTGCAGCAGAGCGTTGAAGGGCAGGGGTGTCGGCGCCGTGAAAGGCAGGGCGAGATCCTTCGGATCCCGGCCGATGGCGGCATAGGCCAGTTCCCGCCCCAGCGAGATCGACAGAGCGACGCCCCGCCCGTTGCAGCCGGCCCAGGCGAAGGCGTTCGGTCCCAGCCTATGGATACGGGGGAAGTAGTCGGTGGTCATGGCGATGCGGCCATTCCACACATAGTCGAAGGTGACCCCGTTCAGTGCCGGGAACATTCCGGCCAGACGGGCGCCGACGATGCGCTTCAGCCGCTCCGCTCCATTCAACGGGATCAGCAGCGCGCCGCCGGTCACCAGCCGGTTGTCGGCGGTGTAACGCATGAAGCGCAGGTCGCCATGGGTGTCCGACATCGCCGGCCGGCCCGGCAGGATGGTCTTGCGGACGTTGTCGCCCAGCGGCGCGGTCGCCATCTGCCAGGACAGCACCGGCACCACCTCCGTCCGGATGTCCGGGAAGACGGCGGCGGCATAGCCGTTGGTGCCCAGCACCAGTGCGCCGGCGGTCACCTCCCCCTGCGGGGTGCGGGCGAGCCAGCCGTCGCCGCGCCGCTCCACCGACAGGGCGGGGGAGTTGACATAGACCGCCGCCCCGGCCGCCACCGTCCTGTCCGCAAGCCCGCGCACCAGTGCCAGCGGGTTGATGTGCCCGCCGGTCCGGTTCATCCAGCCACCGAAATAGGCGTCGGTGCCGAGGATGGCGGACACCGCGGTGCGATCCAGCAGTTCCACATCCGCGCCGTAGCGCCCCCACTGGCCGGCGCGGCGCTCGGCGATCCTGATACGGCCCGGCGAATGCACCGGCTGGACCCAGCCGGTCTGCTCCGCCGCGCAGTCGATCCCGAGGCGGCGGACCAGATCGAACAAGGTGGAGGCGCTGTCGCGGATCAGGCCAACGAAGCGCTCGCCCGCCTCACTGCCGAAACGGGCAACCAGATCGGCGGGGTCGGGGCGGGTCAGGGTCGGAATGACCTGCCCGTTGTTGCGGCCGGACGCCCCCCGGCCCAGTTCGGACGCCTCCAGCACCACCACGCGGCGGCCGGCCTCCGCTGCGTGCAGGCCGGCCGACAGGCCGGTGAAACCGCCGCCGATCACCAGCAGGTCGGCTTTTACGCTCTCCTGCAAGACCGGCAGTGCGGGCGGCGGCGGGGCGGTGGCTTCCCACAGGGAATTGGGGCGTTGCCAGATGCCACCCCGACCGGGGATGCCCTGTGCCTGGTCTACCGCTTGTTCCGTCACGTCCGCCTGTCCCGTCCGGCCAAATCCGCCGGGCCCGTTTTCCCTTTTGGGTCAGGGCCCTGCATTTCCCCAGGAACTATGGGACAATGGACACACGCATGCAATTCCCAAGATTTTCTCGCGGAAATTTTTTCATGTCACGCGCCTTCGTGGGGAATTTGGCCGGTTTGTACATGATCTGGATCATTTCGGCAGGACGGTTTCCGCCAGCCTCACCCAATAGCTGGCGCCGATCGGCAGCACCGCATCGTTGAAATCATAGTGGGGGCTGTGCAAGTTGCGTCCCTGGTCGGACGGCCCCGCACCAACCCAGATGTAGCAGCCCGGACGCTTTTGCAGCATGAAGGAGAAATCCTCCGCCCCCATGCTGGGCATCGGGTCGAGGTCGAGGGATTCTTCTCCGACCACGCGAGCCGCCGCCCGGCGGGCCAGTTCGGTCTCCGCGGCGCTGTTGGTGGTGGGGGGATAGCGCCGTTCGTAACGCAGGCTGGCCTCGACTCCGAATCCGGCGGCGATGGCGGCTGCCACCTCGCCCATGCGGCGCTGCACCAGATCCTGCACCTCCGGCCGGAAGGTCCGGACCGTGCCGCGGAGAACGGCGGTGCCGGGCAGGACATTCCACGTGTCGCCGGCGTGGAACTGCGTGACGCTGACCACCGCCGAATCGATGGGATGGACGCTGCGGCTGGCGATGGTCTGGAGGGCCGAGACGATCTGGCTGCCGACCATGATCGTGTCGGTTCCCATATGCGGCATGCCGGCGTGGGTGCCCTTGCCGGTCAGGGTCAGCTCGAAGATGTCGTAGGCGGCCATCAGCGGACCGGGGCGCAGCGCGATGCGGCCGACCTCCAGTCCCGGCCAATTGTGCATGCCGAAGACCTTTTCGACGGGGAAGCGGTCGAACAGCCCTTCCTCCACCATCACCCGGCCGCCGCCCTCATTCTCCTCGGCCGGCTGGAAGATGAAGACGATGGTGCCCTGGAACAGGTCGGGATGTTCGGTCAGGTAGCGGGCTGCACCCAGCAGCATCGCCGTGTGACCGTCATGCCCGCAGGCGTGCATGCGTCCGGGATTGCGCGAGCTGTGTGGAAGGTTGGTTTCCTCGTGGATGTGCAGCGCATCCATGTCGGCGCGGAAGCCGACCATTGGCCCCTCACCGTTGCGCAGGATCCCGACCAGACCGGTCTTGGCAAGGCCGCGGTGAACCTCCAGCCCGAAGGAGGTCAGCTTTTCCGCCACGAAGTCGCTGGTCCGCTGCTCCTCGAAGGCGGTTTCCGGATGGGCGTGCAGATCGCGCCGCCAAGCCGTCATGTCCGCCGTCAGCCGCTCCAGCTCCGACACCATCCCGTCCATCGTCCCTATCCCTTTGTTTCAGCAAACTCCTGAACCAATCCTGCCGAATTTATGCCGGAACCGGAACGGTCTATTTCGTCGGAGGTGTCCGGCGCCATACCGATCTCAAACATCTTTAGTGACGTTTAAAACATCATAATGTATATTTCAGATACCGGTTTGCATGTATCTGCGGGGTAGGGGATGATCACGGCATCGCAGCTGCGCGCCGCCCGCGCGCTTCTAGGCATCGATCAGAAGACGCTGGCCGAGTTGGCCGGCCTTTCCGTCCCGACCATCCAGCGCATGGAGGCGAGCGACGGCAATGTGCGCGGCGTCGTCGAAAGCCTGACCAGGGTGGTGGAGGCCCTCGATTCCGCCGGCATCGAACTGATCGGCGACAATGCCCAGAGCGTTGCCGGCGGTCGCGGCGTCCGACTGAAAACGCCTGCACCAAAGCCCTGACGCCAACTCCCAATATCTAAACATCCATCGACCGCGCGACGGCGACCGCCGACCTGATGCCGACGATCCCGCCGCCTTATCCAGAAGGCCGCCGGACAGATGACAGCACCGACTTCCCATCAACCCAGTTTCGCCGAACTTTTCACGCCCAAGCTCGTCACCATCCTGCGCGAGGGCTACGGGCTCTCCCATCTCCGCGCCGACGCCATCGCCGGCCTGACGGTGGCGATCGTGGCGCTTCCGCTGTCGATGGCGATCGCCATCGCATCGGGCGCTTCACCGGCACAGGGGCTCTACACCGCGATCTTCGGCGGCTTCATCGTCTCTGCCCTGGGCGGCAGCCGGTTCCAGATCGGCGGTCCCGCCGGCGCCTTCATCGTGCTGGTCGCCGCCACGGTGCAGGCGCACGGCATGGACGGTCTGATCCTCGCCACCCTGCTGTCCGGCCTGATACTGGCGGCCATCGGCCTGCTGCAACTGGGCACCTACATCAAATTCATGCCCTATCCGGTGACGGTCGGCTTCACCGCCGGCATCGCCGTGATCATCTTCGCCAGCCAGATCAAGGATCTGCTCGGACTGACCCTGGCCGGGCCGGAGCCGGGGCCGTTGCTTGAAAAGCTGCCGGTGCTGTGGTCGGCGCTGCCGACGGCCGATCCGGCCTCGGTCGCTCTGGCCCTGGCGACGGTCGGCGTCATCACCGGTCTGAAGGCGGTGCGGCCCCACTGGCCGGGCATGCTGATCGCTGTCGCCGCCAGCGCTGCGGTGAC
Organism: Azospirillum sp. TSH100; assembly: GCF_004923295.1. Taxonomy (NCBI): domain Bacteria; kingdom Pseudomonadati; phylum Pseudomonadota; class Alphaproteobacteria; order Rhodospirillales; family Azospirillaceae; genus Azospirillum; species Azospirillum sp. TSH100. Next base: position 707,247 of record NZ_CP039637.1, on the reverse strand, counting down.
AGCCGCACTCGGTCTGAACATCGAGACGATCGGCACGAAATTCGGCGGCATTCCTTCCGGCCTGCCGATGCCCAGCCTGCCGGCGATCAGCCTGGAGAAGATTCAGGCGGTGCTGCCGAGCGCCATTTCGTTCGCGTTGCTGGGGTCCATCGAATCGCTGCTGTCTGCGGTGGTCGCCGACGGCATGACCGGACGCCGCCACCGCTCCAACTGTGAACTGGTCGGGCAGGGCATCGCCAACGTCGCGTCATCCCTGTTCGGCGGCATCTGCGTCACCGGCACCATCGCCCGCACGGCGACCAACGTGCGCGCCGGCGCCCATGGACCGCTCGCCGGCATGCTGCATGCCGCCTTCCTGCTGGTCTTCATTCTGGTGGCGGCACCGCTGGCCAGCTTCATCCCGCTCGCCAGCCTCGCCGGCGTCCTGGCGGTCGTGTCCTGGAACATGGTGGAGAAGCCGGCCTTCGCCTCGCTGCTGCGCGGCTCGCGCGGAGATGCGGCGGTGCTGCTGACCACCTTCCTGCTGACCATCTTCACCGGCCTTACCGAAGCCATCGTCATCGGCTTCGCGCTCGGTTCCGTGCTGTTCATCCACCGGATGTCGACGATCACGGCGATCGAAAGCCAGACGCCCTTCGTGGCGGAGGACAGTGCCGACGGCGCCATCGTCGCCCGCAAGCCCTACGATCAGGCCGCCGCCGATCCCGAGGTGGTGATCTACCGCATCTCCGGCGTGTTCTTCTTCGGGGCGGCGGCGTCGATCGGGTCGGTGCTAGACCGCATTTCCGATACCCACCGGGTGCTGATCGTCGATTTCACCGCGGTGCCGTTCCTCGACTCGACGGCGGCCAACACGATCGAGGGCCTGGCCCACAAGGCGGCCCGCCGCGACGTGAAGGTGATCCTGACGGGGACCAGCCACACGCTGCGGCAGGAACTGTTCAACCACGGGCTGAAGCCGCCCCTGGTCGGTTACGAGCGGACGATCGAGGTCTGCCTGCACAAGCTGCGGCGCGGCGATGCCAGCCCGAATGCCGGGGGCGGAACCTTGTCGCAGGACGCCGTATAGGGTCTCACCCCATCAGCGACATCACCTCCGCCAGCGTCGGGGCCGACTCCGCGGCACCGGCGCGGGTGGTGGCGAGCGCGCCGCAGGCGGAGGCGAAGCGGACGGCGCCGGCCAGATCGTCACCACGCGCCAGCGCGAAGGCGAGCCCGCCGTTGAAGCAGTCGCCGGCCGCCACCGTATCGATCGGCGTCACCGGGAAGGGCGGGATGAAGCCCTGCTGGCCCAGGCCGCGGAAATAGACGCCCTTTCCGCCCATCTTGACGATGGCGATGGACAGGCCTCGCTCGGCCAGACGTTCCGCGGCGGCGGCGGCCTCGTCCGGATTGGTCGGCCGTAGCCCGACCAGGGATTCGGTCTCGGTCTCGTTCGGCGTCATGGCGTCGACCGCCCGGAAGACGTCGGCGGCGAGCCCGCCATGCGGGGCCGGTGCCGGGTCCAGGATGATGCGGCCACCGCCGGCCCGCACTGCGGCCGCTCCGGCCAGCGCGGCCGCGAGCGGGATTTCCAGCTGAAGCAGCAGGACGGCGGCGGTGCCGAACAGCGGGGCGGCCTGGGCCACATCCTGCTCGCTGACCGCCATGTTGGCGCCGCCGACCACGGTGATGCAGTTCTCGCCGGAGGACTCGACGCCGATCACCGCGATGCCGGTGGGGTTGGCCGGGTCGTTCGACAGCTGGCCGGTCCGCACGCCGAAGCCGGCCAGCCGGCCGCGCGCCATCTCGCCGAAGGCATCGCCGCCGGTGCGGCCGACCATCTCGACCGTTCCGCCCAGGCGGGCGGCGGCCGCCGCCTGGTTGGCGCCCTTGCCGCCCAGCCCCATGGCATAGCCGGTGCCGTGCACGGTCTCGCCGGGCCGCGGAAGACGGTCGGAATAGGCGCAGACGTCGATGTTGACGCTGCCGAAGACGACGATAGGACGATTTGCGGTCATGATAGCCTCGCGCTGGGCCAGCCGACCGAGGCGCGGAGCACGAGGTCGGGCGGCAGGGACAACAGGTCCGGCAGGGGCCGGCCGTCTTCGAGATGGTCGATCAACAATTCCGCCGCGCGGGCGCCGAGCAGGCCCGCGGACTGGCGGATGGTGGAGAGCGGCGGGGTGAGATAGGCGGCCAGTTCGATGTCGTCATAGCCCAGCACCGACAGCCGGTCCGGCACGGCCAGCCCGCGTTCCGCCGCCGCGCGCAGCACGCCGGCCGCCATCAGGTCGTTGAAGGCGAAGACCGCCTCCGGCGCCTTGCCTGAGTCGAGCAGGTCGGCAGCTGCGGCATAGCCACCGGTGATGGTCAGGTCAGCCTCGCGCAGCAGCGCCGGTTCCAGCATCAGGCCGGCCTTGCCCAACTCCTCGACGAAACCGGCGAGACGGGCGCGGGAGCGGGGATGACGCCCCGGCCCGGTGATGCAGGCGATGCGGCGGAAGCCGCGCTCCGCCAGCAGCCGGGCGGCGAGCCGTCCGCCCAGAACCGAATCGTCGGTCACCGTGCAGGCGCCCGGCCGCGGATCGGTGTCGAGCAGCAGCAGCGGCAGATCCTTCGCGCGGCCCTGCACGTCGTCGAGGAATTCGGGATCGGCGTTGCTGGTCATCACCGCAAGCCCGTCGATCCGGCGGTTGTGCAGCGCCTCGAAGGCGCGCAGCTGCTTGTCGGGCTCGTCGTCGGTGTTGCACAGGATCAGGCTGTAGCCGCGGTCGGAACTGACCGTTTCCAGCCCGTGAATCACGTGGGCGAAGAAGGGGTTGGAACTCGCCGTGACGATCATTCCCAGCGTGCGGGTGCGGTTGCCCTTCAGCGCGCGGGCGATGCCGTTCGGGGTGTAGCCCAGCCGCTCGATGGCGGCGCGCACCAGCTGTTCGGTTTCCGGCGCCACGAAGCGGGTGGCGTTGATGACGTGGGAAACCGTGCTCATCGACACGCCGGCCTCGCGGGCCACATCCCTGATCGTCACCATGCCGCCGCTCTCCCCAAGGTTCCGTCCCCCGCCGGCACAAGCCTCGTCGGCTGTGCCGGCGGGGACGGGCTCGTGCTTTACTTCGTCACCATCTTCAACTCAACCGGCGTGAAGGCCGGGACCTTCTCGCCCTTCAGCACCTTGTCGGCGGTCTCGACACCCTTCTCGCCGATCAGGCCGGCCTGCTGGGCGACGGTCGCCGCCAGGGCGCCGGCATTGACCGCGGCGACGCCCTCGTCGGTGCCGTCGAAGCCGACCACCGGGATCTTGCGGCCGGAGGCCTGGATCGCCTTGGCCGCACCCAGCGCCATCTCGTCATTGTGGGCGAAGACCACGTCGATCTTCTGCTGGGCCTGGAGGATGTTTTCCATCACGTTCAGCGCCTTGGTGCGGTCGAAGTCGGCCGGCTGGCTCGCCACCACCTTCAGGCCGCTGGCCTTGTCCACCGCCTCGTGGAAGCCCTTGCCGCGATCGCGGGCGGCCGAGGCGCCCGGCAGGCCCTGAAGCTCCACCACGGCGCCCTGGCCCTTCAGCATGTCGACCACAAGCTGGCCTGCCATCCGGCCGCCGGCGACGTTGTCCGAGGCGATGTGCGACGCGACCTCGCCGCCGTTGGCCGAGCGGTCGAGCGTCACCACCGGAATCTTGGCGCGGTTGGCCGAGCGGACCGCCGAGCGCACGGCGTCGGAATCGGTCGGGTTGACCAGCAGCAGCTTGACCTTCTTGTTCACCACGTCCTCGACGTTGGCCAGCTCCTTGGCCGGGTCGTTCTGGGAATCGAGGACCAGCAGATTGTAGCCCAGCGCCTTGGCCTTGCTCTCCGCCCCGTTTTTCAGCGTGACGAAGAAGGGGTTGTTCAGGGTCGAGACGACCAGCGCGATGGTGTCGGCCGCGTGGGCGGTGGTGGCGGCGTTGGCCGAGGCGAGCAGGGCGGCGACGGTGGCCGCGGTCAGAAGCTTACGCATGGTTGGATTCCTTCCTCATCGTTCTTGTTGGTGCAGTTGGACCCCAAGGGAACCGGGGGACGCCGATCTGGAAACGGGGTCGCCTCACGACGACTTGCGGCTGTCGGCGAGCACCGCGAGCAGGATGACCGCGCCCTTTGCGATCATCTGGTAATAGGAGGAGACGTCCATCAGGTTCAGCGCGTTGTTCAGCACCCCGATGATGAGGGCGCCGACCAGCGTGCCGAACAGCGTGCCCTTGCCGCCGGACAGGCTGGTGCCGCCGACCACGACGGCGGCGATGGCGTCCAGTTCGTACCCGGCGCCGGCGGTCGGCTGTGCGCTTTCCAGACGGGCGGTCAGGATGACGCCGGCCAGCGCCGCCAGCAGGCCCGACAGGGCGTAGATCGTCGTCTTCTCAAGGTTGACGCGGATGCCGGACAGCCGCGCCACCACCTCGTTGCCGCCGACCGCATAGGTGTAGCGGCCGAAGCGGGTGCGGGTCAGGATCAGGCCGCAGACGGCGAAGACCACGGCCGCCACCACCACCGGCACCGGAATGCCGAGCAGATAGCCGCCACCGACACCCCAGAAGGCATCGGCGGATGCGCCGGTTCCGGTGGTGATCGGCCGCCCGTCGGTGAAGACCAGGGTGGCGCCGCGCAGCATGGTCATGGCGACCAGCGTGGCGACGAAGGGCTGCACGCCGCCGGTGCCGATGACGACGCCGTTGACGGCGCCCAGCCCGGCGCCCAGCAGCAGGCTGAGCGGGATCGCCAGCCAGATCGACAGGTCGCCGGCCACCAGCCAGGCGCAGACGGCACCGCAGAAGGCCAGAACCGAGCCGACCGACAGGTCGATGCCGCCGGACAGGATGACATAGGTCATGCCGACCGCGATCACCGCGTTGATCGAGGTCTGCCGCAGGATGTTCAGCAGATTGTCGACGGTCAGGAAGCTGGGGCTCATGAACGCGACGGCGGCCATCAGCACGATCAGGCCGACCAGCGGCTTGTTGCGGGACAGGAAGCGTATCAGCGTGGTCATCGTCGTCTCTCTTCCTGGCCGTCAGGCGATGGCGCAGGCCATGATCTTTTCCTGGGTCGCCTCGTCGCGGCCGAAGCGGCCGGTGATCCGGCCGCCCGCCATGACGAGGATGCGGTCCGACAGGCCCAGCAGTTCCGGCATGTCCGACGACATCAGCAGGATGCACAGGCCCTTGGCCTTCAAATCGTTGATGAGGCCGTAGATCTCGCGTCGGGCACCGACATCGACACCGCGCGTCGGCTCGTCGAGGATCACCACCTTGGGCGACAGCATCAGCGCCTTGGCCAGCGAGATCTTCTGCTGGTTGCCGCCGGACAGGGTCCGCACCTCCGCCCCGATGCCATGCGCCTTGACGGAGAAGGCGGACATGAAGCGGTCGACGGCGCTGCGCTCGTCCGTCCGCCGGACGACCCCGCCTGGGCCGCAGAGCCGAGTGAGGGCGGCAAGCGACATGTTGGTGCGGATCGAATGGGCCTGGATCAGCCCCTCCGCCTTGCGGTCCTCCGGCACATAGGCGATGCCGGCGGCAACGCCGTCGCGGGGATGGCGTAGCCGCACCTCGGCCCCGTCGACGCGGACGCTGCCGGAGCGCAGGCGGCTGGCGCCGAAGATCGCCTTGCCCAGTTCGGTGCGGCCGGCACCCATCAGCCCGGCGAACCCGAGAATCTCGCCGCCCGCGGCGGTGAAGCTGACCTCGGTCACGCCATCGGCGCTCACCCCCTCCACCGCCAGCCGCTCCGGCCCGGCGGGGCAGGGCAGGTAGGGGTACTGGTCGGTGATGGAGCGGCCGACCATGTGGCGGATCAGCGCCGCCTCGTCGAGATCGGCGACGGCGCCGCGATGGACCATATGGCCGTCGCGGAGCACGGTGACGCTGTCGCACAGCGCGAAGATTTCGCCCAGCCGGTGCGAGATGTAGACGATGCCCTTGCCGTCCGCCTTCAGGCCCCGGATCACCTCGAACAGGACGGCGGTTTCGACGTCGGTCAGGGCGTCGGTCGGCTCGTCCATGATGATGAGTTCGGCATTCAATGACAGGGCGCGGGCGATCTCCACCATCTGCTGCTGGCCGACGCTGAGGCTGCCGACCGGCCGGTCGGGGTCGATGGTCTGGCGCAGCCGCTCCAGCAGGGCCTTGGCCTCGCGCCGCATGCGGCCGCGGTCGATCAGGCCCAGCCGGTTCCGTGGCTCCCGCCCCAGCCAGATGTTGTCGGCCACCGACAGATGCGGCAGCAGGTTCAGCTCCTGGTGGATCATCGCGATGCCGGCGTCGATCGCCTGCCGCGGGGCGGTGAACTTCACCGATTGTCCGCGGAACGTCATCGCGCTGGCGGAATCGGGCTGGACGATGCCGGTGATGATCCGCATCAGCGTCGATTTGCCGGCACCATTCTCGCCGATCAGGGCCATGACCTCGCCGGCGCGCAGGCGGAAATCCACCCCGTCGAGCACGGTCACGCCGTTGAAGCCCTTGCCGACCCCCTGGAGGTCGAGCAGGAATCCGGACTGGGGATCCATCACGCTCTCCCCGGTCAGAAGGTTACGCCGGAATAGAGAAGGATGTTGGCGTAGGGGCTGCATTCGCCCGTGCGCACAATGGTGGATGCGGCGACCGTCAAGCGCTTGAACTCCTCGTGAGGAACCTCGTCCAGCGCAATGGCGCGGCCCTGGGCGGCGGCCATGTCGTCCAGCCGCTTGGCCAGTTCCGCACGCAGGGACGGGTTGATGGCCTCCATCTCGGCCGCGATCACCACGCGCTCCACCATCATTTCCTCCGCGACCGCGTCGAGGACCTGAAGGAAAGTCGGCAGCCCCGGCATCACCGCAAGGTCGATCCGCTCCGGCCCTGTCGGGATGGGCAGCCCGGCATCGGCGATGGCCAACGCCTGCGTATGGCCCAGCGAGGCGATCGCGTGGCTGAGCGGGGCATTGAGAAGGCCAATCCTTTTCATGGCAAAGCGGCTCCAACAGGGCAGAACGGGGCAACCCTAGCGTCATCGAAACGTTTGCGCAAACGTTTGCTTTGCTGCGTTGCGTCAATTGTGCGAGGTGCGGAGTTTGTGTCGTCAGTCTGTGGGAGAGGACGCGGCAGCGGGGCTGGCACTGGGGGGTGCTGCTGGAGCTGTTCGCGTGGTCAACTAATTCCAATGTCCAATTTCGTTTCCGTGCGACCCATTGCCAAACTGGGAACTCCGGCACAAGCCAAGGGGGAAACGCCATGAAGCGCTACAGTCTCATTCTTGCTCTCTGCGTGGGATCACTGACCACGACCGCACAGGCTCAGACCACCCAGACCTTGAAGTTCTGGAACCTGACCAGCGAGACCATCACCGAACTGAAGCTGGCCGAGCCCGGCACCAACAAATGGGGCAAGAACCAGACGCTGAACGACAAGGACAAGACGGTGGAGGCCGACGAGCGGCTGAAGCTCAGCGACGTCAAGCCCGGCATCTGGGATGTCAGCATGAAGGACAAGAAGGGCCGGAAATGCGTCCTGCGCAACGTCACCCTGTCGGGGACGGAAGCCTACGCGTTCTCGATCAGCGAAGACGAGATCAAGACGTGCCCGCGCAAATGATTGCCTGTCACAGCTGAGACTTTTCGAATCCTGCTGAGAGTTGCTTGAGATCAGATTTCATTACGGACTTTTCTCGGCTGTCATCCCCTCCTCCGCGGGGATGACAGCCGAGTAGGGGGGAAGATTATTCCAATCCACGCAAGGATGAAGTGCCAAGTCCAGTCATTCCCGTCACGGGGCGAATGACGCAGTCTGGTGATGCGCAACGGGAATGACCCCGTTCGACGGATCACCGGAGTTGGACATGAAGCTCTATCACCACCCCCTGTCGGGCCACGCGCATCGTGCGCGTCTGTTCGTCTCGCTTCTCGGCCTGCCCCATGAACTGGTCGAGATCGACCTCATGGCGGGGGCGCACAAGAGCCCAGATTTCCTGAAGCTCAACCCCTTCGGCCAGGTGCCGGTCCTGGACGACGACGGTGTCATCGTCGCCGATTCGAACGCGATCCTGGTCTATCTCGCCAAGAAGGCGGGGCGCGGCGACTGGTTGCCGGAAGACCCCAGCGGTGCGGCGGCGGTCCAGCGCTGGCTTTCGGTGGCGGCCGGCGAGGTCGCCTACGGCCCGGCGGCGGCCCGGCTCGTCACCGTGTTCGGGGCGAAGTTCAACGCCGACGAGGTCATCGGCCGGGCTCACACCCTGCTGGCCCGGCTCGAAAGCCGGCTGAGCGGGCAGGACTGGCTGGTCGGCGACCATGCGACGATCGCGGACGTCGCGATCTACAGCTACGTCGCCCGGGCGCCGGAAGGCAACGTCGATCTCTCCGGCTACCCGGCGGTCGGGGCTTTCCTCCGCCGTATCGAGGGCCTGCCGGGCTTCGTCCCCTTCGCGCAGACCCCCGCCGGTCTCGCCGCCTGAACCGACATCCGGACAAGCCCGCGACCCCCAGCATGGGACACCGACGATGACCGCGACACTGAAGACACTGCCGGCATGGCATGAGGGTGAGCTGTTCATCCAGCGGAAGCTGGGGGTGGCCGAACGGATGGAGGCCGTCGGCCAGCGGGTGATCCGCGACCATATGCCCGACCAGCACCGCGATTTCTATGCCCAGCTTCCTTTCATCGTGCTGGGCAGCGTCGATCCCGCGGGGGATCCGTGGGCCACGCTCCTGGTCGGCAAGCCGGGCTTCCTGTCGTCCCCGACGCCAACAAGGCTCGACATCGCCGCCCATGCCGACCCCGGTGATCCGGCGGGCGCGGGCATGCGCGACGGCGATCCCGTCGGCCTGCTGGGCATCGAGATGCACACCCGCCGCCGCAACCGCATGAACGGCATTCTTACCGCCGACGGCTCCGGATTTCGGGTCGATGTCGACCAGAGCTTTGGCAACTGCCCCCGCTATATCCAGCTGCGCGATTTCGCCTGTGCCCGGGAGCCGGAGGAGCCCTTCACGGCGGCGATGGAAGTATTGCCCAGGCTCGACGACACTGCGCGCACCATGATCGCGGCGGCCGATGCCTTCTTCGTCGCGACCTACGCCGACCGGGCGGAACGCCGGCAGGTCGACGTGTCGCACCGCGGCGGCAAGGCGGGCTTCGTCCGCGTCGCGGAGGACGGCACCCTGACGGTGCCCGATTTCAACGGCAACCTGTTCTTCTCGACCCTCGGCAACATCGTCCTCAACGGCAAGGCCGGGCTGGTCTTTGTCGATTATGAAAGCGGCGACCTGTTGCAGATGACCGGCGATGCCGAGGTGATCCTCGACTCGCCGGAGATCGCGGCCTTCCAGGGTGCCGAGCGGCTGTGGAATTTCCGGCCGCGCCGCATCCTGCGCCGGGTCGGGGCGTTGGCCCTGCGCTGGTCCTTCCGCAAGGAGGGCTGGTCCCCCAACGCGCTGATGACCGGGGATTGGACGCAGGCGGCGGACCGGTTGCGGGCGGCCGACCTGTCGAAGAACTGGCGGCCCTACCGGGTGACGACAATCGTCGATGAGACGCCGGAGATCCGCTCCTTCCACCTGCAACCGGCCGATGGAGCGGGCCTGCTCCCCCATGCCGCCGGCCAGCATCTGCCGATCCGCGTGACGGTTCCCGGCTCGGAGAAGCCTATCGTCCGCACCTACACCCTGTCCGCCGCACCATCCGACGGCCTTTACCGCATCAGCGTCAAGCGGGACGGGCTGGTGTCGCGTCATCTCCATGACACCATCCGTGCCGGCGACCTCATCGAAGCGCGGGCACCGGACGGCGGTTTCACCATCGACCCCCATGGGTCGCGGCCCGCGGTGCTGCTGGCCGGCGGCATCGGGATCACGCCGCTGCTGGCGATGCTGCGCCACGTCGTCTATGAGGGGCTGCGCAAGCGGCGGATGCGGCCGGCCATCCTGATCCAGGCCGCGCGGTCGAAATCCGACCGTCCCTTCGACCGGGAGATCGCCGAACTGGTGAGCGCCGCGCAGGGAGCCGTCAGATGGATTCGGGTTCTCAGCGATCCCGGCGCGGCCGAGGAAGGCGTCGATTATGACGCGGCCGGCCGCATCGACATGGCCCTGCTGACCCGTTTCCTGCCGTTCGACGACTACGACTTCTACTTGTGCGGCCCGCCGTCCTTCACGCAGGCGCTCTATGACGGGTTGCGGGGCCGCAACATCGCCGACGGACGCATCCATGCCGAAGCCTTCGGGCCGTCGTCGTTGAAGCGCACGGCCGATACCGGCGCCGCACCCGCCGTCCGTCCCCCGTCGTCGACCAGGCCGGTGCCGGTGGCCTTCATGACCTCCCTGAAGGAGGATCGCTGGACACCCGCTTCCGGCAGCTTGCTGGAACTGGCGGAAGCCCGCGGCCTGGAGCCGGAATACAGCTGCCGCGAAGGCACCTGCGGCACCTGCCGGACCAAGCTGCTCAAGGGGGCGGTGACCTACATCCGCGAACCCGGCGCCAGCGTCGCCGAGGACGAGGTCCTGATCTGCAGCGCCGTTCCTGCCGAGGTGGGGCTGGATGAGGAGAACCGCATCCAACTCGCCCTCTGACCCCTTCACCCCTTTATTCAACTCACCCTTCTCAATTCAAGGAGCCTGCCATGTCCCGTCCGCCGCTTCCCCCCTTCACCGAAGACTCCGCGATCGAGAAGGTCCGGCTTGCCGAAGACGGCTGGAACAGCCGCGATCCGGCGAAGGTCGCTCTCGCCTATACCGCGGACAGCCGCTGGCGCAATCGCGCCGAGTTCGTGACCGGCCGCGCCGAGGTTCAGGCCTTCCTCACCCGCAAGTGGAACAGGGAGCTTGAATACCGGCTGATCAAGGAACTCTGGGCCTTTGCCGGGAACCGCATCGCCGTGCGCTACGCGTACGAGTATCGCGACGACAGCGGCCAGTGGTACCGCGCCTATGGCAACGAGAATTGGGAGTTCGCCGAGGATGGGCTGATGCGCGCCCGGCACGCCAGCATCAACGAACACCCGATCGCCGAGGCGGACCGCAAGTTCCACTGGCCGCTCGGCCGCCGGCCCGACGACCATCCCGGTCTCAGCCACTTCGGCTTTTAAAGCCTCCCCCTTTAAAGCCTCCAACTGCCGAGCAGAACTTCGAGAAAGCGCGCCGCCATCGGTGAAAGGATGGCGCCGTGCCGTCTGACGACGCCGATCGTCCGGGATATCTTTGGATGGCCCAGCGGCAGCGTCATGATGATGGGATGGCCGGAGGAGGGGGTGGCAAGCTTGGGCAGCACCGCGACGCCAAGCCCCGCCTCCACCAGCCCGAGCGAACTGGCGAGGTGCGTGATCTCGTAGGACCAGCTCATCTTCAGGCCGTGCTGCGCCAGGGCGTTGTCGATCAGCGCCCGGTTGCCGCTGGTCCGGCCCACCGTGATGACCCGGTGGGCCGCCAGCTCCTCCCAGTTCACCACCTGTCGCGATGCAAGCGGATGGTCGTGCCGGCAGGCGACGACGAAGGGATCCTCGGCCAACGGCGTGAATTCGATGTCCGGGTGCGAGGTGCCGATGAAGTTGATGCCGAAATCGGCCTCGCCGCGCGCAACCGCCTCCAGCCCCTCGTTGGCGCCGAGATCCAGGATGCGGATGCGAATGCGCGGGAAGGCGATGCTGAATCGGCTGATCGCGTTGGGGAGGAAATAGAACACCGCCGTCGGAACCGACGCGATGGTGATCTGGCCGCCGCTGCGCGCGCCGAGATCGCTGATCCCCAGCAGTGAGGTTTCAAATTCGTCCAGGAAGCGCCGGACCTTCGGCATGAAGTCGCGCCCTACCATCGTCAGCGCGACATGGCGGGTCGAGCGCTCGAACAGCGCCACGCCCAGCATGTCCTCCAGCTTCTGGATGCGGCGGCTGAGCGCCGGCTGCGACAGGTTCAGCAGCTCCGCGGCACGGTTGAAGCTGCCCAGTTCCGCCACCGCCACGAAGGCCTTCAGATCCACCAGCTCGAAGTTCATGCCCAGCTCCACCGGCACCTGCATTGATGCGTGAAATGGAATAATACCCAGAATCAATGCATTTCACAAATATGGTTCGCGATCAGACTATCGGCGCATCGGCTTTCCTCGCCCGTTGGCGACCTCAAGAGAAACCAAGCGCCATGACCAATCCGACGAACCGCCAGATCGGCATTCCCTGCGTGATGATGCGCGGCGGGACCTCCCGCGGGCCCTTCTTCCTGGCGTCCGACCTTCCCGCCCTCCCGGCGGAACGCGATGCGCTCCTGCTTTCGGTGATGGGGGCGGGGAACGATCTCGGGATCGACGGCATCGGCGGCGGCAACCCGCTGACCAGCAAGGCCGCCATCGTCGGTCCCGCCACCCGGCCCGGTGCGGATGTGGATTACCTGTTCGCCCAGGTGCGGGTGCAGGAGGGCGTGGTCGACACCTCGCCCAATTGCGGCAACATGCTGGCCGCCGTCGGTCCCTTCGCCATCGAGTCCGGGCTGGTCCCGGCCGTAGACGGCGTCACGGTGGTGCGCATCCACAACGTCAACACCGGCAAGCTGATCGAGGCCCGGATCCAGACCCCCGGCGGACAGGTGGTCTATGAGGGCGAGGCCGTGATCGACGGCGTTCCCGGTACCGCCGCCCCCATTCACCTCTCCTTTCTGGATGCCGCCGGCGCCAACACCGGCCGGCTGCTGCCGACCGGTGCGCCGGCCGACCTGATTGGCGGCATCGAGGTGTCCTGCATCGATGCCGCCATCCCGGTGATGCTGGTCCGCGCCGCCGACCTCGGCAAGACCGGCCACGAGCCGACCGACAGCTACCGGGCCGACCGCGCGTTCATGGCCCGGCTGGAGGCGCTGCGCATCGAGGCTGGCCGCCGCATGGGCTTTCACAACACGGCCGGCATGGTGATCCCCAAGCCGGTCCTGCTGGCCCCGCCGACGCGCGGCGGCACGCTGTCCGTGCGCTATTTCATGCCGCACGACTGCCATCGGGCATTGGCCATCACCGGCGCCGTCGCGACCGCGACCGCCTGCACCATTCCGGGAACTGTTGCCGCCGCCCTGGTGGGGCGGTTCAACATGCCCGGAGACGTCACATTCGAACATCCGGCCGGTCAGCTGACCGTCCGTCTTGAAGCTGGGGCCGGCCACTCTACCCTGACAACTGCCGCCCCGATCGCCAGCATCCTGCGCACCGCGCGGCGCCTGTTCGAGGGAACCGTGTTCGCACGGCCGCCGGCCCCGCCGCAGGCCGCCCTGGCGGCCTGACGCAACAGCATACAGAGGAGGAAACGCAATGCGTTCAGAAGCGGGCATCCATACCCCGGCGGCGACCAAATCCAAGTCCATTTACAAGGCCCTCTATTTCCAGGTCGTCGTGGGTCTGACCCTGGGAATCCTGGCCGGCCATTTCTGGCCGGATTTCGGGGCGTCCCTGAAGCCGCTGGGTGACGGATTCGTCAAGCTGGTCAAGATGATGATCGCGCCGGTGGTCTTCTGCACCATCGTCAGCGGCATCACCAGCCTCAACGACACCCGCGAGATCGGCAAGACGCTGGTCAAGTCGATGGCGCTGTTCTATGCGCTGACGGCGGCGGCGCTACTCATCGGGCTGGCGGCGGTTCTGATCATCGAGCCCGGCGTCGGCATGCATGTGTCGCCGTCGTCGCTCGACCCCGCGGTGGCGGCGCGCTACGCCAAGCAGGCGGCGCCGGTCGGCTTCTCCGACTTCGTGCTGCACATCATCCCGCATTCCTTCTTCGGCGCCTTCGCCGAGGGCGAGGTGCTGCCGGTGCTGCTGATCTCCGTGCTGGTCGGCTTCGGGCTGACGCGGGTCGGCAAGGCCGGCGAGCCGGTGGTCCAGGGCATCGACTCCTTCTCCCACGTGCTGTTCGCCGCCTTCGGCTTCATCATGAAGCTGGCCCCGATCGGCGCCTTCGGCGCGATGGCCTTCACCGTCGGCAAATACGGCATCAACAGCATCGGCTCGCTCGGCCTGCTGATCCTGACCTTCTATGTCGCCTGCGTCTTCTTCCTGGTGGCGATCATCGGCACATTGGCCCGGCTGCACGGCTTCAGCCTGTGGAAGGTCCTGCGTTACTTCCGCGAGGAACTGCTGATCGTGCTCGGCACCTCGTCGTCCGAACCGGTCCTGCCGCGTGTGTTGCAGAAGCTGGAAGCGCTGGGCTGTAAGAAGGGCGTGTCCGGTCTCGTGCTGCCGATGGGCTATTCCTTCAACCTGGACGGCACGGCGATCTACCTGACCCTGGCCTCGCTGTTCATCGCCCAGGCCTGCGACATCCACCTGTCGGCCGGCCAGATCTTCGCCATGCTCGGCGTCATGCTGCTGACCTCCAAGGGTGCCGCCGGCGTCACCGGCAGCGGCTTCGTCGCCCTGGTCGCCACGCTGACGGTGATGCCGGACCTGCCGGTGGCCGGCGTCGCGCTGCTGGTCGGCATCGACCGCTTCATGTCCGAAGCCCGCGCCCTGACCAGCATCATCAGCAACTGCGTCGTCAGCATCATCGTCTCGATCTGGGAGAACGCCTGCGACCGCGAGGTCCTGAACCGCGAACTGAACCAGGGGTGTGCAGCCACCGAGCGGCCCCTTGAATCGACGGGCGGTATCCCGGTCATGCCGCTGGCCGCCCAGGCGTCCGCCCAGCCGTCGCGCTGATCCTGCCTAGCCTGGCACTGCGGAGGACCGGGGTTAAAGCGTAGAGAGGACCGCGGTCAGGTCTCGCAGATCGGCGATGGTCGGCGTTCCTTCGGGAAAGGGATGCCGGCCATCGCGATCTCGCACCCCGACGAAGGGCAGGTCGAGGGCCGTCGCTGCCGCATAGTCCTGAACGGCATCGCCGACGAACGCCACCCGCTCGCGGCGCAGGTCATGCCGGGCCAGCAGCATCGCCGCCGTCTCCGCCTTGCCCGGCGGGCTGCCGTGGACCGAGACGAAGTGGTCGGCCATGCCCCGCCGCTCGACGATGCGAAGCATTTCCTCGTGCGGGGTGGCGGAGATGATGAACAGGGAAGGGCGACCAGCATGCGTGGCGAGGAACTCCGTCGCACCGGGGATCTCGGCGCAGGCGATCACCGCCTCTTCCACCGCCGCGGCGAAACCGTCGACCAGACGGTCCAACCGCTCCTCGTCGAGAACGCGGCCGAGCAGGTCGCGTTCGAACCGCGCCAGCTTCTCCCGCCGCGGCATGCCGCCGTTGTCGCGGTGATAGGCGCGGATGGCGTCCTGCACCGCCGGTCTGTCGTCGGCATAGAGCGTGGCGAAGGTTTCCCCCTTCAGATGGTTGGAATCGCACAGCACGCCGTCGAAGTCGAAAATGACCGCGTCCCACCGTTCCTGAAGCATGCCATCCATCCCGCGCTCATCCCCTGCTTATCACTGCCGCCGGTAGCCCGGCGGCGGGCCCCGGCGGCGGGCCAGTGTGATCCATTTACCCGCCATCAGCAATCCGCGCCGATGGGTCAGCCGCCGCCCGCCGGCTGTGCCGCCATTGCAGTAGCCGGCCGCAGGGCGCGGCGGGCCAGCTCGAAGGGGATCAGCCCGATGGCGACCAGCGCCAGCAGGCAGCAACCCAGCCCGACGGTGACGAGATCGCTGCCGGTCCAATCGCGGATCAGACCGGCCAGGATCTGGATGAGGGTCATCAGGACATAGAAGACGGTCATGAACCATCCGAGCGACCAGGCGGTGTCGGCCGGGGCGGAGTGCCGGGCGGGAAGCGCGAGGATGCCGCCGGCCGGCAGACCGAGGAACAGGCCGGCGACAATGCAGCTCGCCACCGGTGGCGCCCCCAGGGCGAAGGCCATTCCCGCCGCCGCGGCCCCCAGCGATCCGATGGCGACCGGCAACAGCGGCCGGCGGGAGCGGTCGGTAAGCAGACCGCCCAGCGGCATGGTTGCCATGGTCACCCACACGGTCAGGCTGACGGTGCGGGACGCTTCGGTCACTGACAGGCCGGTGGAGGCGAGCAGGGCCGGCGCATAGGTCAGGAAAATCACCTGTCCGACATTGTAGGCGGTCCAGATGATGCCGGCCAGCGTCGGCAGGATGCTCTGCCGCCGCAGGATCAGGCGCAGGCTGGGCATGCCTCGGCGCACCGGGACGGTGCCGGCGGGCGAGCGGTAGGTGACCGTCACCAGCACGGCCACCGTCAGGCAGACCAGCGTCGTCAGATGGTAGGCCCAGCGCCAGGAGGCCGCCTCGGCGATTGCCGGGAACACCGCCAGCGAGACGGCCAGCCCGAACTGCCAGCTGATGAACACGATGGACAGCGCCGTCGACAGGTCGCGGTCGCGGAACCATTCGGCGACCATCGCCGACACCAGAACGCTCAGCACCGCATTGCCGGCACCGCCGAGCAGCCGCCCTGCCATGGCGGTGTCGTAATCATGGCCGGCGGAGAACAGCGCGCTGCCGCCGGCCAGCAGAAGCAGGCTGAAGACCGCCATCCGCTTCAGTCCGAACCGGCCGCTCAGCATGCCCGCCGGCAGGGCCAGCAGGATTCCCGGTAGCATGAACAGGCCCATCAGCTGGCCCATGGCGGCATAATCGATGCCCAGATCCGTCCGCGCGAACGGCATCACGGCGCCGAGGATCTGGAATTCCAGCGCCATGCAGGTGCGGGCGAGGAACAGGATGCCCAGGATGAACCAACGCATGGTTGCCGCCTTTCCGTGTCGACGGCGATTTTCAACAGGCAGGGGCCGGAAGGGAAGTCTTATCGTTTCCACATGAGATTGTATTGAAAACGAATCATCGAGCGAATGGTGATCCCTCCCGGTGGCGCCGCACATGGTCGATCAGGGCGCGGAGCTTGGGCGTCACCGTGCGTCGGCTCGGAAAATACAGGAAGAAGCCGGCGAAGGGCGGCAGCCAGTCGTCGAGGATCGAGACGAGTTCGCCACGCTCCAGAAAGGGCTGGAACGTCTCTTCCATGCCGAAGGTGATGCCGGCGCCGGCAAGTGCCGTGCGGAGCATCAGCAGCATGTCGTTGGTGGTGATCTGCGGTTCGACCGACACGTCGAAAGCGTGTCCGTCCTTCTCGAACTCCCAGCGATAGGGTGCCGTGTCCGGCTGGGTCCGCCAGCCGATGCAGCGGTGGCGGACGAGGTCGCGCGGGTGCTGGGGCGTGCCGTGGCGCGCCAGATAGCCTGGCGTCGCCACCGCGATCTGGCGCTGGTCGCCGGTCAGCGGCACCGCGATCATGTCACGCTCGATGACCTCGCCCAGGCGCACCCCCGCATCGAAGCCGGCGGCGACGATGTCGAACTCGAGGTCCGTCACCGTCACGTCGAGCGTGACGCCGGGATAGGCCTCGCTGAAGGAGGCGATCAGCGGTCCGGACAGAAACCGCTCGGCGATCGAGGTGGCGGCGATCCGCAACAACCCGCGCGGCTCCGCCGCCGAGCCGGACAGCGCGTCGATGGCGCTCGCGATCTCGGCCAGCGGGGCGGAGACCTGCGCCAGGAACCGTTCGCCGGCCTTGGTCAATCGCACGCTGCGGGTGGTGCGCAGGAACAGCGCTTGGCCGAGCGTGGCCTCCAGCCGCTGCACACCCTGGCTGACGGCTGAGCGCGTTACCCCGAGGCGGTCCGCCGCCGCCCGGAAATTGCCGGTCTCCGCCACCGCGGCGAACAGGGTCAGCAGGTTCAGGTCAGTCTGCATTGGTTAGCTGTTCTAACCACGGCGTCCAGTTCTTGGCAAGTTATCTCGACAGCGGCCGCATGCCACCTTCTGGGCATGGACGGCGGGCGCATGGCGCATCGCGCGCCGCGAACCGCTTCCCGCAATCAGGAAAGCCAGGAGACTGTCATGACTATCGACAAGGTCGTTCTCATCACCGGTGCCTCCAGCGGCATCGGCGAAGCCACCGCGCGCGTCCTCGCCCAGGCCGGCGCCACCCTGATGCTGGGGGCGCGCCGGACCGACCGGCTCGACGCGCTCGTCAAGGAGATCCAGGCGAAGGGTGGCAGGGCCGCCGCCCGCGTCCTCGACGTCACCGACCGGTCCAGTGTGGAGGACTTCGTTGCCGAGGCCGGGGAGCGCTTCGGTCGCGTCGACGTCCTGGTCAACAATGCCGGCGTGATGCCGCTGTCCCCGCTCGCCTCATTGAAGGTGGAGGAATGGGATCGCATGATCGATGTCAACATCCGGGGCGTGCTCCATGGCATCGCAGCGGTCCTGCCGGTGATGGAGGCGCAGGGAAGCGGACATGTCGTCAACATCGGTTCGGTCGGCAGCTTCGAGGTGGTGCCGACCTCAGCCGTCTACAGCGCGACGAAATTCGCGGTCAGGGCCATCACCGACGGATTGCGCCAGGAAAGCGGGACGATCCGCGCGACCTGCATCTATCCCGGCGTGACACGGTCCGAACTCGCCGACACCATCACCGACGAAACGGCCGCCCGGGCGATGGTGGAGTACCGCCGCAACGCGATCGACCCGGAAGCGATCGGGCGGGCCGTCCTCTTCGCCATCGAACAGCCGCGGGAGATCGGGGTCAACGAGATCACCGTCCGCCCCGTCGCCCGAAGCTAGCGTCGGAGTGTGATCGCTTCAAGCGGAAGCGCTTGAAGCGTGAATCACACGGAAAATCAAAAACTAAGAGTGCGATCGGTTCAGACGGTTTCCCCGTGATCCGGGCTGCCGGGGCCCTGTCGCCCCGGCCACCCGACCTGATTCAGCCAGCCGAACCAGTCTTCAAGATGCCAGGTGTGGGTCAGTCTGCCGTCGGCGATGCGGTGGAATTCGTGGATCGCCACCCGGAAGGGCCGGCCGGTCGGGGCGATTCCGAACCATTCCCCACGGTGCGTTCCGGTTATCACCGCGCGTACGGCGGCACGTCCAGGTGCGCCGAGAATGTCCAGAACCTCGATCTTCGTGTCGGGAAAGGCCGTCAGGAAGCTGCGGATCAGCGGTTTCATCCCGTCGCGTCCCGGCTGCTGACCGGGATTGAGGGGGATGTCCTGCCAGTCTTCGGCCAGGGCCTCGTCGAGCAGGTCCGGATTGCCTTCGTTGAAGGCACGGTAGAGCGTATCGATGGCGTGGCGGTCCTGCGGTGTCAGGCCGGTTTCAGTCGGCGTCCCGGTGTTCGGTGTCATGGAGCTTCTCCTGCCGTCAATGCGATGGGGAGACGTTATCCGACGCCTGAACATGCTTGAAATCGATCTTTGATATATGAAAACATCTATGACATGGATTTGCACGGCATCGACCTGAACCTTCTCGTCGCCTTCGACGCCCTGATGGCTGAACGCAGCGTGACACGGGCCGGAGCCCGCATCGGCCGGACCCAGCCGGCGATGAGCGCCGCGCTGGGGCGTTTGCGCGGGCTTATGAAGGACGAACTGTTCATTCGCGGGCCAAAGGGGCTGCAACCGACGCCGCTGGCGCTCGATCTGGCGCAGCCGGTCGCCCAGGCATTGACCGGACTTCAGCGCGCCCTGGAGTTCACGCAGACCTTCGACCCGTCAACCTCCACCGCCAGCTTCACCCTGGGCCTGTCGGACCACCCAACCTTCGCGCTGCTGCCGTCACTGCTGGGGGTCCTGCGCGAACAGGCCCCCGGCGTCACCCTGCGCATCCGCAATTTCATCGCACGGGACGATGCCATCGGCATGCTGGACGCCGGCGAGGTCGATCTGACGGTCGGCGTGCCGCCGGCATCCACGGCCAGGATCGTCAGTCGCCCCCTGTTCGAGGAGCGCTTTGTCTGCGTCGTCCGCAAGGGGCATCCGACCGTACACCCGCCTCTCGACCTCCACGGCTTTCTGGAGCAGTCGCACCTTCTGGTGTCGCCGGAGAATGACAACTACGGCGTGGTCGATGCAGCCCTGGCCAGACAAGGGGTGAAGCGCCGGCTGGCCTTGACGCTGCCGCAACTCTACGCCGCACCTGCCCTCGTCGCGCAAACCGATCTGATCGCAACCCTGATGGAGGGGGTGGTCGCCGCGTCGGGCCATGCGGAGCGGCTTTGCGTCATGCCCGCTCCGCTCGACCTTCCGTCGATCCTCTTCGCTCTGTCCTGGCATCGCCGCAACGATGTCCATCCGGCGCAGCGGTGGTTCCGTGACCTGCTGGCGTCGGTCCCGCACCGTGCCGGTCTGCGCCCCCCGGCCGCCATGGCGTGAAATCGCTACCCCTTCCGGGCGGCTGGTCCCATTGCGCGCATTGCGCGATCCTCCCGCGCGATGCGTCGATGAATGGGAGATCGGACGTGGCGGACACACTCGCTTCCGGTGGTATGGCTGGCACCGTCCGGCGTGCCATTCGCTTTCCTCTCTGGCTGGTTCGCGTCATCTGGCTGCTGGTCGTTCCGCTGTCGTTCGTGGCGCTCGGGATCTGGCAGGAACAGCGGGCCACCGCGACGCTCGACGAGTACGGGCAGGCCGGAGGGAACTTGCCGCAGGTTCTGGACCAGCTTCAGCGGATCGAAGCGAAGACTCCGGCGGCGATCGTTACCATGGGCGGGCCGGACGGTCGCCGCATGCCGGTCTCGATGGCGGTCGCCGGGGTCCGCAAGGCCATCGACACGATGGAGGAGGGCGCCGAGGTCTCGCGGATCCGCTACCCGTTGAGCTGGGGCACGATGGCCGGCGGCCTGCTGGCTTTCCTTGCCGGGCTGACCGGGTTGCTGGCGGCGCGGATCGCGGCCATGCGGGCGCGGAAATCGCGCGACGCCCTGATCCGCAGTTTCGACCGCTTGAGGCGGGGCCTGCCCTTCGCGCTCGCCGCCGTGCTCGTGGGTCTCAGCATCGCCAGCGTCTCGGCCTCGCTGTTCGAGGCGGCGAGCCTGTGGTTCTGGGACCATCTGTCGACCGGCAGCGTCAAGCTCTTCGCCGCCGCCGTGATGCTCGCGGGGCTTGCCGCCTACAGTGCGGTGATGGCGGTGATCGCGATGCGCCGCGTCTTCGACCTCTACAGCATGGAGCCGCTCGACGTTCGCGGTGTGGTGGTGAGCCGGGACGAGGCGCCCGGCCTCTGGCGGTTCGTCGAGGATCTGGCCGCCCGGCATGAGGCGCTGATGCCGGACAGCATCCTGGTCGGCCTGACCGAGGGCTTCTTCGTCACCGAGGCGCCGGTCCGGCCGCTTGGCGGAGAGCGGGTGCTGTCGGGCCGCACCCTTCATCTGCCGGCTCCCTGCCTGCCACTGATCGGCGAGACCGAACTCGCGGCGGTCATCGGCCATGAACTGGCCCATTTCTCGGGCGGGGATACCACCTACAGCCGCCGTTTCGCCCCGATCCATGCCGGATTGTGGCGGACCCTGACCGCGCTCGGCGAGCGCACCGGCACCGGCGGCTTCATGCTCGCTCCGGCCCTGCATCTCGGCTTCCACACGCTGGAGAGTTTCGATATTGCCGTCGCCCAGCACCGGCGGCAGCGCGAGCTGGAGGCTGACCGCCGGGCCAGTCTGGTCAGTGGTCCTGAGAGTGTTCCCCTTGCCCTGCTTCGCACCGCCACACTGGCGCCGGCCATCGTCGGGACCCTGAACGACGCCTTCTCCGCCCCCGACAATGCCGGGCCGGACCTGATGGCCGATATCCTGCGGCGTGTCGAAGATGGCCTCCCCGATCCCGCCGTGCATCTGGAGGAGTGCCAGCCCCATCCGACCGACAACCATCCGACCACAGCCCTGCGGATCAGCACCCTTGGCGTCCAGATCGACGAACGCCTGCTGACCCGTGCCGCCCGCGGACCATCGGCGGAAGACACCGGCCTGCCGCACCGGCTGTTCGCCGACTGGGGCTGGATTTGCCACACCCTGACGGCGGGGTTCCTCGACGAGGCCCGGCAGGCGCACCGACTGAACCGGGAAGAGCTGGAGGCCGCCGCCGCGGCGGTTCCGACGGAGCACACGGTGCTCTACGAGAACGGCAGGCCGATGATCTGGGCCATGGGCTTCATCGCGGCGATTTTCGCCGCCTTTGGCATCGGCGTCATTGCCTTCGGGCGGGAACTCGGCCTCGGCAACGATTCCGGGACGCGGGCATTCGTCGGGGGGGTGACAGCGCTCGGTGTCTGCTTCGCTCTGGGCTATGCGGCCTGGGTCCGCCACAAGACGAAGGGGCCGCTGATGACCCTGACCCCCGACGCGCTGATGTCGGCGCGGCTGCGGGAGCCCATCGCCTGGACCGACGTGGCCGGGATGCAGGTGGCGGCGGCGCGCCGGCTGGCGCTGGTGCTGGCGTTGCATGAGGAGGCGCCCCTGCCCAACCGCATCGGCTTTTCCATCTACAACAAGGTCAACCGGCGCAATCGGACGGTGGTGCTGGAGGCGATGGGCATCCGTGGCATGAAGGCGGCGGAATTCGACGCGCTGGTCCGCCGCTACCTGTCCGCCGCCTATGCCCGCCGCCAGCTTGCCGGGGATTGAGGCGGGGACCCTACGCATGCCGGATCGCCCCGCCCATCATCGGAGGACTCCCCCGGTCAGGTGAACCAGTAGCGGGTGAGGTGGAAGAACAGCGGCGCCGAGAACACGATGGAATCGAGGCGGTCGAGGACGCCGCCATGCCCCTCGATCATCGTGCCCCAGTCCTTGACGCCGAGGTCTCGCTTCATCGCCGACAGGACGAAGCCGCCGAAGAAGCCGGCGATCACGATGACCAGCGACATGCCCGCCGCCTGAAGCGGCGAGAAGGGCGTGATGACGTGCAGCCCGGTGCCGATGGCGACGGCGGTCAGCCCGCCGCCGAGCAGCCCCTCCACCGTCTTGGACGGGCTGATGCCGGGCGACAGCCGGGTCTTCCCCCACAGCTTGCCGAAGACATACTGGAAGACGTCGCTGAGCTGCGCCACCGTCATCAGGTACAGCAGCAGCAGGGCGCTGGGCAGCCGGTAGCCGGGGATGTCGAGCCACAGCAGGGCCGGCGCATGGCTGGTGCAGTAGACCGCCAGCATCAGCCCCCACTGCGCCTTGGCGGTACGGGTCAGGAAGTCGGTGGGGTCGGCGCCCAGCACCGACAGCGACGGCAGCGCCATGAACACGTAGACCGGGATGAAGATCGAGAACAGCCCGTACCAGCCGAGCCCGACCAGCCAATATTGCAGCGGCACGACCACGAAGAAGGACAGGAACAGCCCGGCGTGATCGCCGCGCCGGGTCGGCGTCAGCGTGATGAATTCGCGCAACGCCAGATAGGACAGCAGGGTGAACAGCACCAGCGTCACCACGCTGCCCAGCAGCATCGCCGCGGCGAACAGCGCCACCATCACCCACCAGGACCGGATGCGGGCGTTCAGGTTGCGCACGGTGTCGCGTCCGGCCGGCGTTTGTACGCGGTGGGCGAGGACGGCGCCGATCAGTGTGGCGACGACCAGCAGGCCCAGGGCGGCGCCCGACAGCCAGAGGAACAGCGGATCCGTGGTGGTGAAGAAACTTGTCACTGCGGTCATCGCGCTGCTCATTGGACGGTCCCTTGGCCTGAGGACTGGGAGGTGGAGTGTGAAGAGGATTGGGATTTGGATGGGGACAGGGATACCAGCGCCTTGTGCGCCCGTTCCAGGAAGGCCGCCTTGCCTTCGCTCTCCACCGGTTCCAGCGGGGCACCGAAGCGCATGGTGCAGATCAGCGGCACCGGCAGCGGCATGCCTTTCGGCATCACTCGGTGCAGGTTCTCGATGAAGACCGGCATGAGTTCGGCGGCCGGCACCCGTTGGGAGAGATGGTAGAGGCCGCTCTTGAACGGGGCCACGGTGCCGTCGCCCCGGGTGCCTTCGGGGAAGAGGATCAGCGATTCTCCGCGTTCGAGCACCGCCGTCATGGCGTCCATCACGTCCGCCGTCGCCTTGCCGGTGCGGTCGACCAGCAGGGCGTTCAGGCAGCCAACCGCCACCCCCCGCCGCAGGGCGGAGCCGCCCCAATAATCGAGCGCCGCCACCGGATGCGTCCGCGCCCGCAGGTCTGCCGGCAACGCTGCCATGACGGCCAGCGTGTCGAGGTGGCTGGTGTGGTTGGCGAAATAGATGCGCGGTACATCCGCGGCGCCCGCGGGGGGAGCGTCGCCTTCCCAGCTGGCGCGGGCGCCGACCAGCAGGCGGGTCAGCCCCAGCAGACCGTGACGGAGCACCGGTTGGAGAAGAGGGATCATGACCGGGCCTCCGGATGGCTGGTTTCCAGATGGTGGGCCTTCAGGCGGCGGGCGATGCCGAGCGTGCGGGTCACGACGGTGAGCAGGCTGCCGCCCATGATGATCCAGGCTGCCGCCAGCAGGCTGACCGTCGTCCCCCACAGCGCATGCTCCACCGCCTGGGCAAGCAGGGCGACGGTCAGGGCGGCCATGCGGCGCTGCTTCGCCATCACGCCGCCGAAGTCCTGCGCCAGTCCCAGGGCTCCGCCGAAGGTTCGGACATAGGCGGTCATCATGGCGGCAAGCGCCGCCGCCCAGCCGAGCCAGGGCAGACCGGCGGCATAGCCCAGCGGCACCAGAAAGGCGGTATCGGCAACGCGGTCGGGAATCTCGTTGTAGAGCGCGCCGACCGGCGATCCCTTGCCACCCTCCACCGCGACCATGCCGTCGAGCAGGTTGCACAGAAGGCGCAGCTGGACGCACAGCGCGGCACCGATCCAGGCCAGGGCGCCGCCTTGCAGCAGCAGCGCGCCGCCGATCCCCGCCCACACCGCCGACAGAAGCGAGATCTGGTTCGGCGTGACCGGCGTCGTGGTCAGCCACGCTGCCAGCCTCTGTGCCCAGCGGGCCGAACGGGTCGCTATCGGGCGCCGGTCTCCGGCGGGTGTGGGGGGGCTCATTGTGCGGCTCCTGTCCTGGAGATCCCGGTGAGGATCGCGTCGGCGATGGCTCCTGCGAGGCTGGAGAGCGGCGCCGTCTGCCGGCCGTAGACCTGCGACTGCACGTTCAGGACGATGGCGCCGATGACGATGTGGGAGAGCGCATTTCGGTCCGCCGGCACGATGCTGCCCTCGGCGATGCCGTCGGCGATGACGCCGCAGATCACGTCGACCGGCGTTTCCTGGTCCTTGGGCACCAGCGGCAGCGCCTCATGCTGCGACAGCAGGAGGAAACGGGTGCGGTCGGGTGCGGCCTCCGCCAGATGGAAGGCATGGTGGATGATCCGCCGCAGCCGCTCGGGCGCCGGGCCCTTTCCGGCCGCGTCGCGCAGGCTCTGCGACATGGCGGTGTATTCCGCCGTGAACAGGTCGGCCGCCAGCTCCTCCTTGCTTGGCCAGTGGCGATAGAGCGCCCCTTCCGATACTCCGGCGGTGCGGGCGATATCGCGGACCGTCGTCGCCTTCACCCCCTTCTGGGCGAACAGCGCGACGGCGGCGTCACGGACTTTCTGACGAACGTCGATGGACATGGCAGCATCATGTGAATGAATGTTCACTCACAAAGTGACCAAGCCATTTCGCGGGCGCAATGGCAAAAAAGGATAGGATTCCATGGGGCGAGCCCCGCCACCTATGGCGAAGGGCCCATCAGTCCACCATGGCGCCGTCCTGAAACAGCCTCTCCACGGCATCGGCGGTCCGCTGGTAATGTTCCTTCAGGGCAGCCACCGCTCCATCGGCGTTCCGGTCGAGCGCGAAGGCCATGATCCGCTCATGCTCGCAAACCACATCGCGGGACTGGTTGGGGACGCTGACCGACAGGCGGCGGTAGCGGTCCGCTCGGACGAACAGTTTCTCGCACAGTTCGATCAGGATCGGCGACCGGCAGGCCGAGATCAGGGTACGGTGGAAATCGGCATGCCGCTGGTCCCAATCCTCCCGGATGGCGGTCGGCAGGTCGTCGCGTTCGCGGGGAAGCCGCGACATCACATGGTGCGCCGCCAGCAGGCGGCCTTCCCAGTCGGAATCGCCATGTTCGATCGACAGCCGCAGCGCCTCCCCCTCCAGCAGCTTGCGGGTGCCGACGATGTCCAGCAGTTCCGCGATCGACAGCGGAGCGACCGAAAAGCCCCGGTGATCGTCGGAAACGGTGAAGCCCTCCGCGGTCAGCCGGACCAGGGCCTCGCGCACCGGTGAAACGCTCATGCCGCACAGAGCCTGCAAATCGGCGAAGCGCAGGCGCTGGCCGGGCTTCAGCAAGCCGGAGCGGATGGCCCGGTGAATGACGGCATAGGCGTCGCCCGCCAGCGTGCGTGCCTCGGCACGGTCCTTCATGACTGCTTCCTCAGAACCCGCATCCACATTTTCGAAAATCCTACGCTCATTCGAAAACCATTGACAGCACAAATGATCCATGGAAACTGTATGGTAACATAGCAATCACGGAAAATGACCGCCTTGGACAACGATCGCAAGGTTGGCCGGTACAAGGAGACAGCGCTTTGAAACTCGTCCGCTTCGGGGCTCCCGGTGAAGAGAAGCCCGGCTTGATCGACAGCAACGGTGCCATCCGGGACCTTTCATCGGTCGTCAAGGACATCGACGGTTCCGCGCTGAGCAAAAGCAGCCTGGACAAGATCCGGTCGGTTTCGGTCGATGATCTGCCGGTGGTCTCCGGTTCGGTCCGGCTTGGCTCCTGCGTGACCGGTGTCGGCAACTTCATCGCCGTCGGGCTGAACTATGCCGACCATGCGGCGGAGAGCGGCATGCCGGTCCCGGCGGAGCCGGTTCTGTTCAACAAGGCGCCGTCCTGCATCGTCGGTCCGGACGACACCGTGCTGATCCCGCCGGGCTCCGAGAAGACCGACTGGGAGGTCGAACTCGCCATCGTCATCGGCGAGCGCGCCTCCTACGTGTCGGAGGCCGACGCGCTGAACTATGTCGCCGGCTATTGCGTGTGCAACGACGTGTCGGAACGCGCCTACCAGTTGGAGCGCGGCGGCGGGCAGTGGGCGAAGGGCAAGGGCTGCCCGACCTTCGGTCCGCTCGGCCCCTGGATGGTCACCAAGGACGAGATCGAGGATGTCCAGAACCTCGCCATGAGCCTGTCGGTCAACGGTCAGACCATGCAGAACGGCTCGACCCGGACGATGGTGTTCCAGGTGCCGTTCCTGGTGTCCCACATCTCGCAGTTCATGACGCTGATGCCGGGCGATGTCATCACCACCGGTACCCCGCCGGGCGTCGGCATGGGCCAGAAGCCCCCGCGCTACCTGAAGCCGGGCGACAGCATCCGCGTCGAAATCCAGGGGCTGGGCGTGCAGAACCAGCGCGTCGCCGCCACCTGACCAGTGTTGCGGGCCGCGGGTGATCGCGGCCCTTCCGGGAAACCGAGGAACCGGAGACGCGCGGGCTTGGCCAACGGTTCGGCCGTCCGGCGCGTCCCGCCCATCTTTTGTGACGATCGACGCTGACACCCACCAGCTGGCGGACAAGGTCCGACCGGCGCACCCTGTCGCGTGATCGCCGTCCCTTCCAATCAATTCAGAAAGCGGGGAATCGCCCTTGCCGGTGATGACGCCCGCTCATTCATCCGAGATCTGCGGAGGACCCGCCCGATGAACATAAAAGACGCAATGGACCGGATTCCCGGCGGCCTGATGCTGGTGCCGCTGCTGCTCGGCGCCCTGTGCAAGACCTTCGTTCCCGAAGCGCCCGGCTATTTCAAGGGCTTCACCCAGGGCATCATGACCGGCGTCGTGCCGATCCTGGCGGTCTGGTTCTTCTGCATGGGCGCGTCGATCAAGCTTAGCGCCACCGGAACCGTGCTGCGCAAATCCGGCACGCTGGTACTGACCAAGCTGCTCGCCGCCTGGATCATCGTGCTGGTGGCCTCGCAGTTCATTCCGGCCGAGGGCATCCACAGCGGTTTCTTCGCCGGGCTGTCGATCCTCGCCATCGTCTGCGCCATGGACATGACCAATGGCGGGCTCTACGCCTCGCTGATGCAGACCTACGGCACCAAGGAGGAGGCCGGTGCCTTCGTGCTGACCTCCATCGAATCCGGTCCGCTGATGAGCATGATCATCCTCGGCGCATCCGGTGCCGCGCATTTCGAGCCGCAGATCTTCATTGGCGCGGTGCTGCCCTTCCTGGCCGGCTTCGCGCTCGGCAATCTGGATCCGAAGCTGCGCGCCCTCTTCGCGCCGGGCGGCCAACTGATGATCCCCTTTTTCGCCTTCGCGCTCGGCAACACCATCAATCTCGGCACGCTGTTCTCGCCGCTGCTCGGGCTCGGGCTCATGCTGGCGTTCGGCGTCATCGTGCTGACGGGCATTCCGCTGATCCTTGCCGACAAGATCATCGGCCGCGGCACCGGCACCGCCGGTATCGCCGCCTCTTCCACGGCGGGTGCCGCCGCCGCCAATCCGGTGGCGATCGCCGCCGTCGCCCCGCAATTCGCCCCCGCGGCGGCCGATGCAACGGTGCTGGTGGCGATCTGCATCATTGTCACCTCTGTCGTCGTGCCGGTCATCACCGGCCTCTGGTACAAGCGCTTCGGCCAGGGGCTGGCGGAGACGAACCGCGCCGACACCCCGATGATGCCGGCCGTGGCGACGCCGGTGGACTGATTCCGCGCCCGTTCTTCGACAGGAATCGCCTTTCAAACCTTTCAAGCATCGCTTCAGGAGTTTGACCATGACCGGAAAGCTGGCCGGCAGGATCGCCGTCATCACCGGCGCCGCCCAGGGGATTGGCCGGGCGACCGCCGAACTGTTCGCCCGCGAAGGCGCCACCGTCTTCGCCACCGATGCCAACGGCGCCAAACTGGCCGAACTGGCGGGGCAAGGCATCGAGACGCGGGTGCTGAACGTGCTCGACGATCAGGCCGTGCGCTCCGTCCTGGGTGAGATCGGCCGCGTCGACATCCTGTTCAACTGCGCCGGCGTCGTGCACAACGGCACGATCCTGGAGCTGAAGGACGAGGAACTGGACTTCGCCCTCGACCTCAACGTCAAGGCGCTGGTCCGCACCACCCGGGCGGTGCTGCCCGGCATGCTGGACCGCGGCGACGGCTGCATCATCAACATGTCGTCGGTGGCGTCCAGCGTGAAGGGGGTTCCCAACCGCTTCGCCTACACCACCAGCAAGGCGGCGGTCATCGGCCTGACCAAGTCGGTCGCCGCCGACTATGTGGCCAAGGGTATCCGCTGCAACGCCATCTGTCCGGGAACGGTCGAATCGCCGTCGCTTCAGGAGCGGCTGTCGGCCCAGGGCGATTATCAGGCCGCCCGCGCCGCCTTCATCGCCCGCCAGCCGATCGGCCGCATCGGCCAGCCGGAGGAGATCGCCGAACTGGCGCTCCACCTCGCCACCGCCACCTACACCACCGGCCAGATCCACGTCATCGACGGCGGCTGGACGATGTAGCGGGGGAGGCCGGGGCGGTGAAGAGCCAGGGGTGCGCCGCCTTCGCGCGGGTCAGCAACAGGGCATGCAGCGCCGCCCTGGTCGTCTCCCCGGCCGTCTCCCCGGTCATCTCCCTGGTCATCTCCCTGGTCATCTCAATGAGTCGCGACAAGCGTTCCAAGGCGATCCTCCGTTTCCCGTGACCGCCCGCCCGTGGCGCAGAGCCTCTGCTGAACCACATCCTTTTCGGCCAGCAGCAAGTCGTAGGTGATGCGCGCGCCATAGGCGCCGGGATCGGTCGGATCGATCCGCACCCGGTCGAAGGCGAGCACGCGGGTCGCGAGCGTGAAGCCCTCCTTCAGGTCGTGGGTGACCATGAAGACGGTCATCTTCCGCTCCGACCACAGGCGCAGCAGAAGCTCGTACATCTGCGCCTTGGTGCCGGCGTCGAGCGCGCCGAAGGGTTCGTCCAGCAGCAGGATCTTCGGCTTCAGGATCAGCGCCTGGGCGATGGCGAGGCGCTGCTGCATGCCGCCGGACAGCTCCGCCGGGTATTTGCGCAGATGGTCGCCGAGCCCGACCGCCGCCAGGATGCCCCTGGCCTCCTCCTCGGCGGCGCGGCGGCGGGCACCGAACAGCCGGCCGAGCAGGCGGGATCCCTCGAACTCGCGGCCGAGGATGACATTCTCCAGCACCGTCAGATGGGGAAAGACCGAATAGCGCTGGAACACCACGCCGCGGTCGGGGCCGGGCTCAGCCACCAGCGGCCGGCCGTCGAGGAGGATGCCGCCGCGCGTCGGCCGTTCCTGGCCCAGCAGCATGCGCAGGAAGGTGGTCTTGCCGCAGCCGGACGGGCCGACCAGGGCGCAGAACTCGCCGGACGGGATTTCCAGATCGACGCGCTCCAGCACCACCTGGCCCGGATATTCCTTCCACAGGCCGCGAACGGACACGTGGCTCATGCGGACCCCTTTCCGGCCTTCAGCCAGGGAAAACAGCGGGCGTTGAACAGGCGCAGCAGATAGTCCGAGAGGAAGGCCAAGAGCGTGATCCAGGCGACGTAGGGCAGGATCACGTCCATCGCAAGATAGCGCCGGACCAGGAAGATGCGGTAACCGAGCCCCTCGGTCGCGGCGATGGCCTCCGCCGAGATCAGGAACAGCCAGGCCGGGCCGAGCGACAGGCGGACCGCGTCGACCAGCCGCGGCAGCATCTGCGGCAGCACCACCCGCAGCACGATCTGCCATGTGCTGCCGCCCAGCGTCTGCGCCTTGATGATCTGCTCGGCCGGCAGTTCGCCGGTGCGCATGGCGAGGTCGCGGATCAGGAAGGGTGCCACCCCGACCACGATCAGCACCACCTTGGACAGCTCGTCCAGCCCGAAGACGATGAACAGCACCGGCAGCACCGCCATCGGCGGCACCATCGACAGGATGGCGACGAAGGGCGACAGGCCCGCCCGCACATAGGGGATCAGCCCCATGGCGATGCCGATCACCAACGCCGCCGCCGTCGCCACCCCGAGACCGAGGCCAAGCCGGTGCAGGCTCGCCAGCGTATCGGCCCACATCAGGTAATCGCCGGTGCGGGCATCGGGGGTGAAGGCGATCCGCGCGACCGCCGCCGCCATCGCCGACAGCGGCGGCAGCAGCTTGTCGGCCGGGTTCTCGGCCAGCCGCAGGGCGGAGGCGACGGCATAGAGCGCCGCCGCGCCCAGGAAGGGGAGGGCACCCCAGAAGACGATGCCCCCACGCCCCGGCCGCCGGTTGATGATCCGGCGCATCGATCAGAGAGTCCCGGCGGCGGCTTGCTTCATCACCTCCGCATCGAAGCGCAGCTTCACGTTCTTGGCGTCGCCCAGCACCGTGCCGCCGGGGAAGGCGATGCCGACCGCGTCGCGGCTGCGCGCGCCCTCGCCGAGCAGCCCGTGGTCGAAGGAGAAGGTCCGCACCAGATCCATGGTCTTGACCAGATCGGACCCGGTGGCGAAGCCCACCGCGTCGGCCGGGGTGTAGAACATCTTGGTGGTGACGAGCTGCTGCTTGTAGCCGGCCAGATCGGTGCCGGACGCCTTGGCCATCGCCTCCAGCGCCGCCTTGCCCTCCGCCGTGTCGGGCCTGGTCATCAGCCCCATGATCTCGTACCAGGCGCCGACCAGCGCCTTGGCGAAGGCCGGGTTGTCCTTCATGGTGGCGGAGTTGACGACCATCAGGTCCATGATCTCGCCCGGCACCTTGGAGCTGTCGAACACCATGGTGGCGCTCTGGGTCTTGGCGACTTCGCTCAGCTGCGGGTTCCAGGTGACGGTGGCGGTGACGTCGGGCGAGGAGGTGAAGGCCGACACGATGTCGGCGTCGGCGGTGTTGACCACCGTCACGTCCTTCTCGCGCAGGCCGACGGACTCAAGCCCGCGGGCCAGCAGGTAATGCGACACCGACAGCTGGACCAGATTGACCTTCTGGCCCTTGATGTCCTTCAGGGTCTTGCCCTTCTTCAGCACGATGCCGTCATTGCCGTTGGAATAGTCGCCGGCGATCACGGCGGTGGAATCGACGCCGCCCGCCGCCGGGATGGTCAGCGCGTCCATGTTGGTCATGACGCAGCCGTCGAAGGCGCCGGCGGTGTATTGGTTGATCGATTCGACATAGTCGTTGATCTGCACGATGTCGATCTTGATGCCGTACTTGTCGGCCCACTTCTTCATGATGCCGCTGTCGGCGGCATAGCCCCACGGCATCCAGCCGGCGTAGATCGACCACGCCACGCGGAAACTCTTCTTCTCCGCCGCCATGGCCGGCGACTGGGCGGCGGCCACGGTTGCAGCGAGGGCCACGCCGAACACGACGCGCTTGAGCAAGGTCCGCATCTTCAAATCCCCTTCCCGTTGAGTGTCGTCTGCCGTGTGTCGTCAGCGCGCAAGCCAGCGGCGCCAGCCGCCGTAAGCGGTTATGTCCTCAGCGCCCGTGAGCGCGATGGGTTCGCAGAGGAAACCCTTGACGGTCGCGCCGTCCTCCAGCGTCACCGTGCCGATCGCCATCGGCGGCGGCACCTCGGCGACGAAGCTGCCGAAGGCGGCCTCGGTCAGCTCCCAAACCTCCAGCTCAATGCCGCCGGCGCCGTCCGGGTCGCGGACCAGCCCCGGCTTGGCCGGGCTGGTGCCGGCCAGCGCGTAGAGGCGGTAGCCCGGCGCCGTCCGCGTAGTGCCGACCAGACGGGCCTGCCGGCCGGTCAGCTGGTGGTTCAGCGGCTGGCCGGTCAGATGGGCGCCGACCACGGCGAGGCGCACCGTGCCGGGGGCCGGCACATCGGTGTCCAGAGCCGGACCTTCCGGCAATTGGCCGGTGGCGCCGATTGGCAGTGCCTGGGCGCGGTGGAAGCGGTCGGCCAGCATCGCCAGCGCCCCGTCGGCGAAAGCACGACCGATCAGCGTGACGCCGAAGGGCAGGCCCTTTTTCGGGCCGTCCTCACGGAAGCCGGCGGGTACGGCGATGGCCGACAAATCCATCAGGTTCACGAAATTGGTGTAGAGGCCGAGGTTGCTGTTCAGCCGCACCGGATCGGCCAGCAGCTCCTCGATGCTGTAGGTCGTGCCGGTGGTGGGCAGCAGGAAGACATCCATCTTCGCCCATTCCGCCTCCGCCCGGCGGGTCAGCTCGGCCAGCTTGTAGAAGCCGGCGAAGGCGTCCGCCGCGCCGATCTTCGCCGCACCCAGCACGATGCCGCGCACCACCGGGTGGATGGAGTCCGGTTTCGTCTCGGCGAAGCTGCGGATGGCGGCCAGCCGCTCCGCCACCCAGGGGCCGGAATAGAGCAGCTGTGCCGCCTCGCGGAAGGGGGTGAAGTCCACCTCCACCGCCGTTCCGCCCAGCGCCGTCAGCCGGTCGACGGCCGACCGGAACAGGGCTGCCGCCGCCTCGTCGCCGAAGAACTCCAGCCCGTCCGCCGGCACGCCGAAGCGGAAACCGACCGGCCAGGACGCCGGCTGGACCGCCGCTGGCGGGGCCTTGCGGGAATAGGCGTCGGCTTCGTCATAGGCGCCGGCCACTTGCAGCACCGCCAGCGCGTCGCCCGCCGTTCCGGCGAAGATCGACACCACATCCTGGGTGCGGCAGGCGGGCAGCACGCCCGAGGTGCTGACCAGCCCCTTGGTCGGCTTCAGCCCGACGATGTTGTTGAAGGCGGCCGGCACCCGTCCCGATCCCGCCGTGTCGGTACCCAGCGCGAAGCTGACCAGCCCCGCCCCGACGGCGACGCCCGACCCGGCGCTCGACCCGCCCGACACATAGCGTTCGTCGAACACCGACGCGCAGGCGCCATAGGGGGAGCGGGTGCCGACCAGACCGGTGGCGAACTGGTCGAGGTTGGTCTTGCCGATCAGGATGGCGCCGGCTTCGACCAGCCGCTGCACCACGGTGGCCGAGCGGTCCGGCACGAAGGCGAAGTCGGGACAGGCGGCGGTGGTCGGCAGGCCGCCAACGTCGATGTTGTCCTTCACCGCGAAGGGGATGCCGAACAGCGGCAGCTCCGCCCCCGCCGCCTTGCGGGCGCCTGCGGCCTCCAGCTGCCGGGCGGCATCGGCCTGCGGCACGAGATGGATCCACACCGGACGTTCGCCGCGCGCGGCGATCCGGGCATAGACCTCGTCCAGCACCACCTCGGGCGTCAGGCTACCGTCGGCATAGGCGGCAGCGAGCGCCGCGATTTCCAGGTTGATGGTCATGATGGTCTTCCTCAGGCGGCTTCGGGCAGCAGGACGGCCAGGGTCTGGCCCAGTGTCACCGCCTGCCCCTCGGCGCAGCGGATTTCGGCGACCGTGCCGGCCACCGGCGCGGCGACGGCGATCTCCATCTTCATCGATTCGACGATCAGCAGCGGGTCGCCGGCCTTGACGCTGCTGCCCGGCTGCGCAGCGATCTTCCAGACGCTGCCGGGCACTGGGCTCGGCACCGCCTCGCCGCCGGGGGGAGATCGGCCTCGGCCTCCGCGCCGGCGCCGTCCGGCAGCTCCGCCGCATAGCCGATCTGGCCGGACGCCTCCCAGCGCGCCCGCTCCTCCTCGAAGGCTGTTTGCTGGCGCGTCTTGAAGGCGGCGATGCTGTCACGGTTCTCCGCCAGGAAGCGGCGGTAATCGGCGAGGCGGAAGCTCTCCTCCTCGATGCGCAGGCTGGCCCGGCCGAGCGGGAAGTCGGCGCGGAAGGCCATCAGCTCGTCATGGCTGACGGGGTGGAAGCGGATCTGGTCGAAGTGGCGCAGCAGCCAGGGCTTGCCCGGTTCGAAGGCGTCGGTGGTCCGGTGGGTGTTCCACATCTGGCAGGTGCGGCCGACGAACTGGTAGCCGCCCGGCCCCTCCATGCCATAGACGCACATGTAGGCGCCGCCGATGCCCACCGCGTTTTCCGGCGTCCAGGTGCGGGCCGGGTTGTATTTGGTGGTGACGAGGCGGTGGCGTGGATCGACCGGTGTCGCCACCGGGGCGCCGAGATAGACGTCGCCCAGACCGAGCACGAGATAGCTGGCGTCGAAGACGATGCGCTTCACCGCCTCGATGTCGTCCAGGCCGTTGATGCGGCGGATGAACTCGATGTTGCTCGGGCACCAGGGGGCGTCGGCGCGCACCGACTGCATGTATTTGGAAATCGCGAGGCGGGTGGCCTCGTCGTCCCAGGACAGCGGCAGGTGGATGATGCGCGTCGGCACCGCCAGATCGTCGATGGCCGCCAACTCGTCCTCCGCTCCGACCAGCCGGTCGAGCAGCGCGCCGAGCGGCAGCCGGCGGCTGTCGTAATGGATCTGGAGCGAGCGGATGCCGGGAGTCAGGTCGAGGATGCCCGGCAACGCCTGCGCCCGCAGCCAGCTCTGGAGCGCGTGGACACGGAAGCGCAGGTCGAGATCCAGCACCAGCGGTCCGTACTCGATCAGCAGATATGTGTCGCCGGCCCGGCGGTAGACGACGGCCGGACGGCTGGCGGTCGCCGGAATGCTGTGGAGGATGGGAGAGTCGCTCTTTCCCTCTCCCGCCCTGACGTGATTCCCTCTCCCCCCCGGGGAGAGGGTTAGGGTGAGGGGGGCGCGTGGCGAGGATTGGCGAGAATGGAAAGCTGCTGCATGTCGAGTTGATCCATGCAGCGCCTCCCCCTCACCCCGACCCTCTCCCCGGGGGGGAGAGGGGGAGATTGCCTCATCCGCCGTCAGCCGTTTGAACCGCACCGTGTCGCCCTGCCGCAACTGGCCGATCTTCCACAGCTCGGCATCGACGATGGTCGCCGGACAGACGAAGCCGCCCAGGCTGGGACCGTCCGGTCCCAGGATCACCGGCATGTCGCCGGTGAAGTCGATGGCGCCGATGGCATAGGCATTGTCGTGGATGTTCGACGGGTGCAGCCCGGCCTCGCCGCCATCCTTGCGCGCCCAGACCGGCTTAGGCCCGATCAGGCGGATGCCGGTGCGGCTGGAATTGTAATGCACCTCCCAGTCGGCGGCGAAGAAGGCGGCGATGTCCTCGTCGGTAAAGAAATCCGGCGCACCGTGCGGGCCATAAAGGACGCCGATTTCCCACGCATGCCCGTAAGCCGGCCGGTCTTCCCCGGCGACCGCGCC
The DNA here is from genome assembly GCF_004923295.1 of Azospirillum sp. TSH100. Taxonomy (NCBI): domain Bacteria; kingdom Pseudomonadati; phylum Pseudomonadota; class Alphaproteobacteria; order Rhodospirillales; family Azospirillaceae; genus Azospirillum; species Azospirillum sp. TSH100. The sequence goes on along the minus strand of NZ_CP039637.1, from coordinate 671,468 downwards.
CGTAACTCCGGCTGCCGCATCGCCGAGATGCAGGATATCGCCCGGCAGCAGCGCCCGCCCGCCATGCCCGCCGAACTTGCCGAGCGTGAAGGTGGACTTGCTGCCGAGATAGTCCGGCACGTCCAGACCGCCTTGCACCAGCAGATAGGCGCGGCAGCCGGCGCCGCTGACCGTGCCGATGCGCAAGGTGGCCCCCGCCGGTACAGTCACCGGCTCCCAGAAGCGTACCGGCGCGCCGTCGAGGTCGGCCGGCATTGCCGCACCGGTCAGGCAGAGCACCGCCTCGGCGTTGAAGCGCAGCGTCGGGCCCGACACGGTGATCTCCAGCCCCGCCGCCCCGTCCGGGTTGCCGAGCGCGCGGTTGCCGAGCCGGAAGGCCAGCGGATCCATCGGGCCGGAGGGCGGCACGCCGACCTCCCAATAGCCGACGCGGCCGGGATGATCCTGCACGGTGGTCAGCGTGCCAGGGGTGACGACCTCCAGCGTGCGCGCCGCATAGGCCACCGTTTCCAGATAGCGGGTGGTGATGCCGCCGGCCGCGAAGACCGGATCGGCTGCAAGCTGACGCAGATAGGCGAGGTTGGTCTCGATCCCCGACAGGCGGCAGCGGGCGAGCGCGTCGCGCAGCTTCGCCAGCGCGTCGGCGCGGTCCGCGCCGCGCACGATGATCTTGGCGACCAGCGGATCGTAGAAGGGCGTCACCTCGCTGCCCTGTTCCACCCAGGTCTCGACGCGGGCATCCGCCGGAAACACCGCCTCGGTCAGCAGGCCGGAGCAGGGGCGGAAGTTGCGGCCGGGATCCTCGGCATAGACGCGCACCTGGATCGAGGCACCCTGTGCCTTGTCTCTGGGCGCCGTGTTTCGGTGATCCTCCAGCGGCAGGGCCTCGCCGGCCGCCTGCCGGATCATCCATTCCACCAGATCGACGCCGGTGACTTCCTCGGTCACGCCATGCTCGACCTGAAGGCGGGTGTTGACCTCCAGGAAATAGGCCTCGCCGGCCGCGTCGTCATAGACGAACTCGACCGTGCCGGCGGATTGGTAGTTCACGGCGCGGCCCAGCCGCTCCGCCGCGTCGAACAGGTTGCGGCGCAACTCGTCCGAAATGCCGGGGGCCGGTGTCTCCTCGATGACCTTCTGGTTGCGCCGCTGGGCGGAGCAGTCGCGCTCGCCCAGCGCCACCACGCCGCCCTGTCCGTCGCCGAAGATCTGCACCTCGATGTGGCGGGCGCGCTCGATGAACTTCTCCAGAAAGACGCCGCCGTCCTTGAAGTTGTTGCGCGAAAGCCGGCTGACCGCCTCGAACATCGGTTCCAGCGTTTCCGGCTCGCGGCACAGCTGCATGCCGATGCCGCCGCCGCCGGCCGTGCTCTTGATCATCACCGGATAGCCGATGCGCGCCGCTTCCGCCTTGGCATGGGCGGCGTCGGTCAGCAGGCCGCTGCCGGGGGAGAGCGGCACGCCGCTGCGCTCCGCCAGGGCGCGGGCGCTGTGCTTCAGCCCGAAGGCGCGCATCTGCTCCGGCGTCGGGCCGATGAAGACGATGCCGGCGGCGGCGCAGGCCTCGGCGAAGCCGGGATTCTCCGACAGGAAGCCGTAGCCGGGATGGATCGCCTGGGCGCCGGTCTGTTTCGCCGCCGCCAGGATGCGGTCGGCGTTCAGATAGCTTTCAGATACCGCGGCGGGGCCGATGCAGACGGCCTCCCCCGCCAGCGCCACATGCAGGGACTGGGCGTCGGCTTCGGAATACACGGCGACCGAGGCGATGCCCAGGTGGTCGAGCGTGCGGATGACGCGGCAGGCGATCTCGCCGCGGTTGGCGATCAGGACCTTGGTGAACATGTGCGGTCCCCTCATGCCCGGTCCCAAACCAGCACCTCGATGGGTGTCGGGTTGTAGTCGTTGCAGGGGTTGTTGAGCTGCGGGCAGTTGGAGATCAGGACGATCACGTCCATCTCCGCCCGCATTTCCACATATTTGCCGGGACCGCTGACCCCGTCGGCGAAGGTCAGGCCGCCATCGGGGGTGACCGGCACATTCATGAAGAAGTTGATGTTGTGGGTGATGTCGCGCTTGGTCAGGCCGAACCGCTCATTCTCCGCCACCGCCAGCATCCAGCTGTCGCGGCAGGCGTGCATGCACTTCTTCTCCAGCGCATAGCGCACGGTGTTGCTTTCGGTGGCGCAGGCGCCGCCCAGCGTGTCGTGCCGGCCGACGGTGTCGGCGACGATCTCCAGCATCGGGTTGCCCTGCGTGGAGATCAGCTTCGTTCCGACCGACAGGTAGACGTTGCGCTGTTCGCGGATGGTGTCGACGGCGCTGTAGCGCTCGGCCGGATCGGCGGCGCTGTAGAACAGGGTGTCGGCGGCCTGGTTACCCTCCAGATCGACGATGCGGAAGGTCTGGCCCTTGCGGACCACCTCCATCCAGTAATCGCCGGCCGGAACGATCCTGCGGTAGGCGGCGGTCTGCGGATCGAGGGTGCTTTCCTTGGTCATGGCGGCTTTGGTCATTTCTGCGCCCCTCAGCCGCACAGGTGATAGAGATGGTTGTTGGCGAAGCCGCGCCCGTTCTCCGGCCGCGAGCATTTGCAGGCATCGTCCTCGGCCACCGGCTCGGCCTTGCGGAGTTGGTAGAGGATGGGCTTGCGCGGATACTCGGCGGCCGGGTTCAGCGGGTGCGGGCAGGTGTGCAGCAGCACCAGCGTGTCCATCTCGAAGCGCAGATCGACATGGGCGCCGGCCTTGGCGGCGGACGGGTCGAAGACCAGCGTGCCGTCCTCCTCGGTGTGCACCTTGCTGAACCAATTGACGTTGGCGGCGAGGTCGCGGCGGCCGAGACCGTATTTGGCCGCTTCCACCAGGAAGCTGTCATGGCCGTTCAGCGTCCAGTCGTTGCGGTGAGCCTGATAGTCCTTGTGGCCCCAGCGCTCCGCCACCAGCGCCCTGGTGGAGTTGCCGCACACCGTGTCGTGCCAGCCGGCGGTATCCTCGACGATGGAGCAGAAGATGCGGCCCATGTCGGAATAGAGGCAATGGCCGGCGGTCAGCTTGAAGCTGTGCTGGCACTTCAGCGTGTCGGGAGCGTTGTAGCGCTCCAGCGGGTTCTGCGGGTTGTAGAACAGCATGCCGACATTGGCGCCGCCCTCGCGGTCGATCAGTCGCAGGACCGTTCCGCGCCGGACCGTGAATGACCAATGCTTGCCGCCGGGGATTTCGTCTTCGTAGAGAACATCCTGCCTGTCCACGGACTTGCCTCCTTCCCGTGCCGGGCCGTCCCGGCAAAGGCTCCCGGCGCGGCCCGGAATGGACCACGGGCCGGGTCGTCCCGGCCGGAGCATCGTGAAGGGAGGAATGCAGGCGTAGCGGGGAAGTCCCACCGGGGCTGCACGCCTCCGTGTTCGGAACCTCCCGGGCTTTTGTCCCGCCGTGTGCCCGTCCGCTGTTCACCGGACAGGTCGCCGCTCTCGGACCAGCCACCGGATCGCATGACACTGCGGACCGGCCGGAACCCTAGCGGCTTTACGTCCGGTACTTCGCAGGATCCGTGCCAACTCCCGTGGCCTGGGATTCGGCGGAATTCCGGGACGGGCGACGGCGAGGCACGAGGCGGTTGCCTAAATTTCAATCGGGCGCGACGCATTCTTGTGCATCGGTGTGCGACTTTCATCATCGCCCGAGCCAAGAAAGCGCGATGGTGCGGATCGCATGCGTTGTATGATCGCGGCCCAATCCACGAGAGAATGCCGATGCGGATCTTGGTGATCGAGGATGCCGAGGATCTGGCCGATGCCGTCATAGACAGCCTGCGCGGCCTTGGTCATGCCGTCGATTGGGCGGCGGACGGCCATCAGGCCGACGAGCTCCTGCGCACGGAGACCTACCAGCTCATCATCCTCGACGTCATGCTGCCGGGACCGGACGGGCAGACCCTGCTGCGCCAGCTGCGCCGCCGGGGCGACCGGACGCCGGTGCTGGTCACCACGGCGCGGTCGCAGATCGACACCAAGATCCATCTGCTCGACCTCGGCGCCGACGACTATATCGTGAAGCCTTTCGACCTGCGCGAACTGGAGGCACGGTGCCGTGCCCTGCTGCGCCGTTCCCACGGCATGGCCTCGTCCCAAGCCGTTTTCGGGAATCTGGCGTTCGACGCGGCGGGGCGGACGGTGTCGATCGATGGCCGGCCGCTCGACCTCAGCGCGCGGGAGTTCCGGCTGCTGGAGCTGTTCCTTGGCAATCTGGGGCGCGTGCTGACCAGGACCGCGCTCATCGAACAGCTCTTCGATCTGGAACAGGCGGTGACGCCGAACGCGGTGGAGATGTCGGTCTCCCGCCTGCGGCGCAAGCTGGAGGGCGCCTCGGTGGTGATCCGCACCGTGCATGGCGTCGGCTATGTGGGTGAAAAGCAAAATGCCGACTGAAGGTCGGGCCGCCGCGGGGGGCTCGCTGCGCCGGCGCCTGCTGAGCCGGATGTTCGTGGTCCTCGGCGTCGTCACCCTCATCCTGTTCCTGTTCGTCCGCAGTTATGCACAGGAGGCGGCGGACAGCGCCTATGACCAGCTTCTGTCGGCGTCGGCCCTGTCGATCGCCGACGCCGTGCGGGTTGAGAACGGCGCCATCACGGTGGATCTGCCCTATTCGTCGCTCAGCGTGCTGGGCACGGCCCGGCACGACCGGGTCTTCTACAAGGTGATGGCGCCGGGCGGCCTGCTCGTCACCGGCTACGAGGATCTGCCCGGCGTCACGGTGCATGACGACACGCCGGTGTTTCAGAACGCCATCTACAGCGATGCCCCGGTGCGGATTGCGGTCACCGGGCGTTTCATCAGCGGCGTGCCGCGGTCCGGATGGGTGACCGTGGTGGTCGCCCAGACCCGCGAGGCCCGCGACCTGCTGGCATCAAAGCTGGTCGCCAACTCCTTCGCGCCCATCGCCTTCGCCGTGGTGGTCGGCGGCGTCCTGCTGTGGTTCGGCGTCCGTCAGGCGCTGGCGCCCTTGGCCTTTCTCGAAGCCCTGATCCGAGCGCGGCAACCGCAGGACTTCACCCCGATCGATGCCCCGGTGCCGACCGAGGTCGGACAACTGCTGGCCGCCATCAACCAGCTGGTGGTCCGCTTCAAGGCCAGCCTGGATTCCACCCAGTCCTTTCTGGCAGACGCGGCCCATCAGATCCGCACCCCCCTGGCGGCGCTGCGCTCGCAGGCCGAACTGGCGCGCCGCGAGGCGGATGTCGAGCGCCTGCGGAACCGCGTCGAGCGCATCCACCGCAACGCCGTCGAGGCGAGCGAACTGACCACGCAGCTGCTGAACCATGCGACCGTCGTCCACCGAGCGGAGTCGGTCCAGCCGCAGGTGGTGGACCTCGATGCTCTGCTTCGGCAGATCGTCCAGCAGATGACCGGCCGCCCCGACGCTCCCCCCATCACCCTGACCCGCGAGCCGGCCGAAGGGGACGCGCTGCTGCATGGCGACCCGGTGACCCTGCGGGAGGCTCTGTCAAACCTGCTGGACAATGCGGTCAAATACGGCGGCGCCGGTTCCATCGACGTGCAGGTACGTCCGGGAACCGCCGATTACGGCCCGCTGGTGGAGATCGCCGACCGCGGTCCCGGCATACCGGACGGGGAGAAGTCCAAGGTGTTCGAGCGCTTCAGCCGCGGGCGGCTGTCGAAGGGGATCGCCGGCAGCGGCCTCGGCCTCTCCATCGCCGCGGCGGTGGCCGAGGCCCATCATGCGGCACTTTCCCTGCTCGACCGCCCCGGCGGCGGTCTGATCGTCCGCCTGGAATTCCCGACTCCAGACCGCCCCGCGGAGACGAGCGCCGGCACCGGCCCGGCCGGGAAACGGATGTTCGGCCTGATTCTCCTCCTGATGCTGCCAGCCCTTCCACTGACTCTTCCCAGGCCGGCCCTGGCCCTGGAGCCGGTTCTCTATCCAGCGTCCGCGGGCGGGGTGGAGCGGCTGCGCATCGACGCCGCCACCGACCGGCCGGCGATCGAGCCGCTGATCCGGGATTTCCAGCAGGCGAACCCGACGGTCACCGTCGAGTACCGGGAGATGAACACCGGGGAGCTGTACGAGTCGGTCGTCAAGCGGGCGACCGGCGACGTACCGGATCTGGTCATCAGCTCCGCCTCCGGCTTGCAGGTGAAGCTGGTCAATGACGGGCACGCGCGTCGCTACAGCTCCCCGGCGACGGAGGCGCTTCCCGACTGGGCAATCTGGCGCAGCGCCGCCTTCGGCTTCACCCAGGAACCGGCGGCCATCGTCTTCAACCGCGACCTCGTTCCGGCCGGCGAGGTGCCGCGCTCCCGCGAGGATCTGATCCATCTGCTGCGCGACCGGAGGGAGCGCTACCGCGGCCGGGTGGTGACCTACGACATCGAGGAGAGCGGCATCGGCTATCTGTTCGCGACACAGGATTCCGTCCTGACCAGCCAGTTCTGGCAGCTCGCCGATGCGCTCGGCGAGAATCAGGCGAGGCAGATGTGCTGCACCTCCGACATGGTGGCCTCCATCGAGCGCGGCGAGAGCCTGATCGGTTACAATCTGCTGGGATCCTACGCGCGGGAGCGGCAGCTCCACGGCGCGCATATCGGCATTGTCCTGCCGTCCGACTACACGCTGGTTATGACGCGCGTCGCCCTGATCCCCCAGCGGGCGAGCGCCCCGGATCTGGCCGGGCGCTTCATCGATTACCTGCTGTCGGAACGCGGGCAGGCGGTGGTCGCCGCCAACACGGCCTTCTATTCCATCCAGCCGACGGTCGGCGGTCCGATGTCGGCGACCCATCTGCAGGAGGAGATGCGCGGCCCGACGCAACGGATCGCGCTCGGCCCCGCCCTGCTGGTCTTCATGGACCATCTGAAGCGCGCCCGCTTCCTCCAGCAATGGAAGGCGTTCCTGCATCAACCGTAACGGCAAAAAAACGGCCCGGGGAAAACCCGGGCCAGTTCGTGCCGAAGCGGGAGCGGGTGAGCGTTCAGCTTCCGGGCAGGGAGTGGACGTTGGCGATGAACAGATCCTGCCACGTCGCCGGCTTGGTCTTGATCGTGCCGACCCGCCCCATGAAGTTGGCGAACTGCATGACGCCGTTGGGCGTGGTCGAGAATTTGGTGTCCGGATCCTTGATCATCCGTTCCACCTCGTCGGCGGACAGCTTGGCCTTGGCGGACTGGACATAGATCGTTGCCGCACGCGCCGGCTCGTCGGCGATCAGCTTGTCGGCCTCCTCCAGCGCTGCGACGAAGGCGGCGGTCAGCTTCGGGTTGGCGTCGATGAAGCGCTTGGGCGCATAGACCAGATCGAGCGAGATGTTGCCGAGCACGTCCACCGAGTTCATCACCCGATGCACCTGGGGGTTTTCCAGCTCCATGAAGGAATAGGGCGGCGAGCCGAGATGGCTGTTCACCTCGGTCTTGCCGGAAACGAGCGCCGTATAGGCTTCCGGGTGCGGCAGGCCGACCGTCATCGGATCGAGCTTGGCGTAATTGTCGTCGCCGAACTCCTTGGCGACCGCCATTTGCAGAACGACGGCGGACAGCGAGGTCTTGATGCCGGGCAGGGCGATCTTGTCCTTCGCGGTGAAGTCCTTCAGCGACTTGATGTTGGGGTTGTTGGTGTTCAGGTAGAGCGAGGTGGCGCTGAGCCCGGCCAGACCGGAGACCTCCAGCTTCGCGTTGCCCTTCACCTTCGACCACAGCGTCAGGAAGCCGGGCACGCCGATGGCGGCGATGTCGAGATTGCCGGAGATCATGGCGTCGTTGATGACGTTGCCGCCGTCCAGCTCCAGCCAGCCGACCTTGACGTCGCCGAGCCCGGCCGCCTTGGCCTGCTTCTCCAGGAGCTTCTCGTGCTCCATGACGATCATCGGCAGATAGAGGATGCCGTAGCCCTTGGAGATGTGGACCTCGGCGGTTTCGGCACGGACGCTGCCGGTGGCCAGTGCGATCAGTGCCGTCGCCAGAACGCCGGCCCGGCGCAGGGTCGCGAATGCGGTCATCAATGGTCCTCCCATAAGAATTCTTGGTTGCCGGATCAGTGCTGCATGCCCCAGCGGCGGATGGTGCGCCGCTCGATGGTCGCGAAGACGCCGTTCTCGACGACGAGGCCGATCAGGATCACGGTGAACAGGCCAGCGAAGACGTTGGCCGTTTCCAGCTGGTTGCGGTTCTCGAAGATGTACCAGCCAAGCCCGCCGGAACCGGAGCTGACGCCGAACACCAGTTCCGCCGCGATCAGCGTGCGCCAGGCGAAGGCCCAGCCCACCTTCAGGCCGGTCAGGATCGACGGGAAGGCGGCGGGGATCAGGATGTGGCGGACCAGCCCCAAACCGTTCAGCCCGTAATTCCGGCCGACCATGCGCAGCGTGTTGGAGACGGAGCGGAAACCGGCATGGGTGTTGAGCGCGATGGCCCACAGAACGGAATGGACGAGCACGAAGATCACGCTGCCCGAGCCGAGACCGAACCAGATCAGCGCCAGCGGCAGCAGCGCGATCGCCGGCAGCGGGTTCAGCATGGAGGTCATCGTCTCCAGCAAGTCGGTGCCGATCTGCGAACCGATGGCGACGGTGGTCAGCAGGGCCGCCAGCAGGATGCCCATGGCATAGCCGATCACCAGCGTCTGCAGCGAAACCAGGGTGCGCGCCGGGATGATGCCGCCGGCGAGGTCGGTGGCGAAGGCCTGGAGCATCGCCGAGAAGGGCGGGAACAGCAGCGGGTTGTCGAGCCAGCGGCCATAGACCTCCCAGATCAGGGAGAGCACCAGCAGGATCAGCGCCTTGCGCAGCAGCGGGACGCGGTAGAGCCGCTCCCACGCGCTCAACGGCTTCTCGACATCGGCGATGACGGTCGAGCGGGACACGTCCCGGATGATCTCCGGACGGTCGACGAGAATGGATTGCATGGTGGAGTGCATGGTCATGGCGGGCCTCAGTGGACGAACAGCATGTCGTTGATGCGGGCTTCCAATTCCGCCTGGGCGGCGGTGCCGAGATGCTCCGGCGGGATGCTGTTCAGTTCGGCTTTCACCTGTCCCGGATGCGGCGACAGCAGCAGGATGCGGGTGCCGACACGGATCGCCTCCTCGATGGAGTGGGTCACGAACAGGACGGTGAATTTGGTGTCGTCCCACAGGCGCAGCAGTTCGTCCTGCATGCGGCGGCGGGTCAGGGCGTCGAGCGCGGCATAGGGCTCGTCCATCAGCAGGACGTCCGGCTCCATCGCCATGCCGCGGGCGATGGCGACGCGCTGCTTCATGCCGCCGGACAGCGTGTGCGGGAAGCTGTGGGCGAACTTCGCCAGACCGACCTTGTTGATATAATGGTCGGTGCGCTCCGCCGCCTCGGCCCCCTTGGCGCGGCCGCTGGTGGTCAGCGCGAACAGCACGTTCTCGCGCACGCTTTTCCAGGGCAGCAGCTGGTCGAATTCCTGGAACACCATCATACGGTCGGGACCGGGGCGGGTCACCTCGTGACCGTTCAGGCGGATGGCGCCCTCCACCGGCTCCAGATAGCCGCCGATCGCCTTCAGCAGGGTGGATTTCCCGCAGCCCGACGGGCCGAGCAGGACATAGCGGTCGGATTTGAAAACCTGGAAATCGACCCGGTAGGTGGCCGTCACCAGATGATCCGACGTCTTGTACTGCAAGGTGACGCCGGACACTTCCAGCAACGGGCTGGCCGGGGCCACGGCCGCCACCGGATCGACGGGCGCGCCCGCGATGGCGGAACGGACGGTCGGCGACGTCCTGTTCATCGTTTCCTCCCACATTTGTCATGTTGCTCAGGCCGCCGATTGCGGGGCTTGCTGACAGTATGAGGGGAAAGTCTGACAGGGTCCTGACAGCTGCGGCGGCGTACCGCCCGTTACGACGACGGAATTGTCACTTCACCAGTTCCAGCGCGGTGTCGCCGTCGATGATCAGCCCGCGGGCCACACCGCTGGCGAGGAAGGCGCGGGCGGCCTCCAGCTTCGTCCGGCCGGCGACCAGAGCCACCGTGCAGGTCTGCCTCAGCCCGTCGAGGCCGAGCGCAAGCGTGCGATGGTTCAGCGGATGATCGACCGCCTTGCCGTCCTGATCAAAGAACAGCCCGTTGGTGTCGCCGACCGCCCCGGCCGCCCGCAGTTCCGCCAGTTCGGTGGCGCTGATCATACCCTGCGTTCGCAGCAGCGAGGTCTCGCGCAGTTCGCCGATGGAGATGTAGGCCACCGTCGTCGACCGCGCGAGCTTGAGTGCCGTCTGGACCGATTGCTGCGACAACAGAACCTCGCGGGCCTCCAGGCTGTCGGCGATGAAGGGCACCGGCAGGAAATAACCCTCCGCCCCGGTCGTCCGCGCGAGCGCATGCACGACGTCGAACGGATTGTAGGCGGACCGCGCGGTCAGCGAGCCCATCAGGCTGATGAATTTCGCCTTCGGCGCGCTGACCCCCGCCATCTGCAAGGTCATCTGTTCCAGCGTCCGCCCCCAGCCGGTGCCGACCACCGCGTCTTCCGTTTCCGCCAGATGGCGCCGCAGATGGGCTGCGGCCGCTGCGCCTACTGCGCGGAAGGCGAAGGGGGCGAGCAGCGCGTCGTCCCGCTCGCCGCCGGCATCCTGGGTCAGCGCCGGCGTGCAGATGCAGGCGTCCAGCCCATAGCGCTCACGGATCGCCTCCTCCACCGGCAGCAGCCCGACATTCGCGGAATTGATGGTGATGCTGACCATCCCGCTGTCGCGGGCGTCGGACAGGAGCTTGTTCACCCGCGCCCGGGTGACGCCCAGCCGCCGCGCCGCCGCCTCCTGATTGAGGCCGCCGACATAGTACAGCCATGCCGCCCGCGCCATCAGCACCTCGTCCTCCAGCCCCTCGCTGGTTCCGTTCCGCATCGCATCCTCCCCTTCTACCCCTGTCAGGTGACAAATGTATCTGGTGTTGACATTTGTCATGACCCGCCACAAGCTCTTCGGTGTCGGCGCAAGACCGGCATCGAGAATTCGCCAGCCAGATAGCTGGCAATGGGAGGAAAATGGAAATGAAAAACCGGCTTTCCGGAATGCTTGCGGCTGTCTCGATGGTCGCGATGATGACCGCCGCGGGTGCGGCGCAGGCACTCGACATCGCCTGGGTTCATGCCAACGCCGCCGCACAGTCCGAACAGCGGGTGAAGGCCGGCTTCGACGCCTGGGCCAAGCAGAGCGGCAAGACCGACTGGAAGATCAGCGTTCTCGACAGCGGCGGCTCGGGCGAGGCGACCGCGTCCAACATCCAGGACGCCGCCAACCGCGGTGTGAAGGCCATCGTCATCACCATGGCCGACCTGCGCGCCAGCCGCGCGGCCCTCGACGCCGCGAAGGCCGCCAAGATCCCGGTCTTCGCCGTCGATTCCGGCTATGTCGACGGGGTTCTGGTCGATGTGACCACCAACAATTGGGCGATGTCGGCGAATGTCTCGGTCTATCTGCTCGACCAGATGGGCGGGCAGGGCAACCTCGTCTTCCTGCGCATGGCGGAGCATCACGGCACCCGCAAGCGCGGCGACGTGATGGCGACGGTGCTGAAGGAATATTCGGGCGTGAAGGTGCTGGCGGAGCACAACATCAACTACACCGCCTTCTTCGAGGACACCAACCGCACGATGGAGGATTACGTCGCGCGCTTCGGCAACAGCATCAACGCCGTCTGGGCGCCGTGGGACGAGCCGGCGCAGGCCGCCGTCAACGTCATCAAGGGTGCGGGTCTGAAGAACGTGAAGGTGATCGGCATCGACGGCCATCCGCAGGCGGTCGCCGAGGTCTGCAAGCCCGACAGCCCGATGATCGCAACCGTGCGCCAGCCCTTCGAGGAGATGGGCAAGACCGTCGGCCAGTGGCTCGACGACGTGGTGGTGAAGGGCAAGCCCGCCGCCGAGGTGATCCCGACCAAGACCGTCTATCTCGACGCGCCGCTGATCACCAAGCAGAACTGCAAGCAGTTCATGTGACCGGGTGCCGCCGACCCGCGATGGCGGATCCCTCCGCGTCCGGGCCGGCGGCGGCAGGCTTCATTCCTTGGAGGTCGCCATGGAAATCCATCTGGCCGACATCGTCATGCAGTTTCCGGGGACGCGGGCGCTGGACGGCGTGGACGTCGTCTTCCGCAGCGACGAGGTGCATGGCCTGATCGGCGAGAACGGCGCCGGCAAATCGACGCTGGTCAGCATCCTGGGCGGCAGCCTTCAGCCCAGCGGCGGCAGCATCTCCATCGACGGGCGCACCGCTCGCTTCGGCTCGCCGCAGGACGCGCTGTCCCAGGGCATCGCCCATGTCAGCCAGGAGGGCAGCCTCGTCCCCGGCCTGACCGGGGCGGAGAACATCCTGCTCGGCGTCGAGCCGCGCCGCATCGGCGGCATGATCCGCGCCTCCGCCCTGAAGGCCCAGGCCGCGGCCCTGCTCGCCAAATGGTTTCCGCAGGTCGCCATTGATCTCGGCTGTCCGGTGGCCGAGCTGCCGATGGCCGACCGCAAGGTCATCGAGATCGTCCGCGCGCTGCGCGGCACCGCCCGCATCGTCATCCTCGACGAGCCGACGGCGACGCTGCCCGCCCGCGAGAAGGAGCAGCTGTGGGCGATCATCCGCACGCTGCCGGCCCGTGGCGTCGGCGTGGTGCTGATCAGCCATTTCCTGTCGGAGATCAAGGCGCTGTCCCATCGCATCACCGTTCTGCGCGACGGCCGGCGCATCTGCACCGAATCCGCCGACGCGCTCGACGAGCAGATGCTGGTCGACATGATGCTGCGCCGCAGCGGCTCCGCCCCGCAGCGCAAGTCCGAAGAGGCGGCGCGGGCCAGCCGTGGCGAAATCGTGCTCGACATCCGCGACTGGCAGGTCGGGCGGCTGCATGTGCCGCACTTCACCCTGCATGCCGGCGAGATCGTCGGGCTGATCGGGCTGACCGGTGCCGGCCATTTCGGCTTCGCCCGCTCGCTGCACAGCCCGTCCGGCGTGCGCTGCGCCGGGCTGGCGGTCGCCGGCCGTCCGGTCAAGCCGGGACCGCCCGCCCGCATGCAGGCGGCCGGCATCGCGCTGGTCCCCGACCACCGCATGGAATACGCGCTGATCGGCGAGTGGACGCTGCGCGAGAATCTGGCGATGGTCCATCCCGGCCACGGCGCCATCGCCGCCGGCATCCTGTCGCCCGGCCGGGAGGAGGCGGAATCCCGCCGCATCATGCGGCTCCTGAACGTGAAGGCCCATTCCTCCGGCCAGTTGCTGCGCACTTTGTCGGGCGGCAACAAGCAGAAGATCTCCATCGGCAAATGGCTCTACGGGGCCGAGGGCCGCTACCGCGTGATGATCTTCATCGAGCCGACCGAGGGCGTCGACATCGGCGCCAAGGCCGAGATCTATGCCGAGATGCGGCGGCTCGCCGCCAGCGGCGTCGGGATCGTCATCGCGTCCTCCGACCTGCTGGAGATCGAGGCGCTGGCCCACCGGGTCATCCCCTTCCATCACCTGCGGCCCGGCCCGGAAATTCCCGGCACCGGCTTTTCCGAGAGCGCGTTCATCGCCGCCATCTCCGGAGCCGTCCCGGAGACTGCAAAGTCAGGAATTCCCGCATGACCGACACCGCCACCGGATCCCTCCCCAGCCATGACCGGCTGTTCGGGCTGCGCAAGGAGCATGTCCAGCGCTACAGCACGCTGGTCGTACTGGTCGCCATGTTCCTGGTCTTCTCGTTTGGCGTCGACCGCTTCCTGACCGGGCAGAACCTGCTGAACATCGCGCAGCAGATCTCGATGCTGACCATCGTCGGCGCCGGCCTGACCTTCGGCTTCGCCGCCCGCGAGATGGATCTGTCGGTCGGCTACACCGTCGGCCTTGCCGGCGTGCTGGTGCCGCTGCTGCTGGTCAAGGGCGTGCCGCTTCCGCTCGCTTTGCTGGCCGGGCTCGGCGCCGGGCTGGCGGTCGGGGCGGCCAACGCCATCCTCGTCACGCTGGTCGGCATCCCGTCGCTGATCGCGACTCTGGCCGTCGGCTCCATCCTCTACGGCATCAACTTCCTGATGACCGGCGGCCGGGCGATCTATGGCGGGCTGGACGAGGTCTATCTCTGGCTCGGCCAGGGGCGCGTCGCCGGCATCCCGGTCCTCGCCTTCTTCATGCTGGCCGCCGTGCTGGTCGCCTGGTTCGTCATGGAGCGGACGATCTTCGGCCGCTACATCTACGCCGTCGGCGGCAACCAGAAGGCGGCGGAGCTGTCCGGCATCCGCGTGCGCAAGTACCGCGCCGCAGCCCTCGTCGTCTGTTCCCTCTTCGCGGTGATGGCCGGCACGCTGCTCGCCGCCCGGCTCGGCTCCGGCCAGCCCAATGCCGGCGAGCGCTACCTGCTGGACGGGCTGGCGACGGTCTTCATCGGCATGACCATGTTCCGGCCGGGCACGGCCACCGTGCTCGGCACCTTCTTCGGCGCGCTCTTCATCGGGGTCATCAACAACGGCCTCAACCTGATGGGCATGGACACCTACATCCAGGCGATCGTGAAGGGCGTCATCATCCTTGCCGCCGTCGCCGTCGTCTCGCGCAGCACCAAGCTCAACCTTCTTTGAAATCGGAGTCTTCGATGTACGAGGCTGACCTCCAGGCCGAGGCGGGCCGCAATCGGGTGGGCCGGGTCGGGGCGGGCGCCAACACGCGCCTTCCCGAACTCTACCGGACGATGCGCCGGATCCGCACCTTCGAGGAGCGCGTGGGCGAACTGTTCGTCCGCGGCCAGTCGGCCGGCTCCATGCTGCACCTGTCCATCGGCGAGGAGAGTGCCGCCGCCGGTGTCTGCGCCCACTTGCGCGACGGCGACAGCTTCACCACCCACCACCGCGGCCACGGCATCTTCCTCGCCCGCGGCGCCGACCCGGCCCGCATGATGGCGGAGATCGGCGGCAAGGAAGCCGGATATTGCCACGGCAAGGGCGGGTCGATGCACATCGCCGACATGGGGCTGGGCCATCTCGGCGCCAACGCCATCGTCGGTGGCGGCATCCCGGCGGTGGTCGGCGCCGGCCTCTCCGCCCGCCACCACAAGACCGGCGCCGTCAGCGTCGCCTTCTTCGGCGACGGCGCCACCGGCCAGGGCATCCTGTACGAGAGCATGAACATGGCCGCCCTGTGGGGCCTGCCCTGCGTCTTCGTCTGCGTCAACAACCAGTACGGCATGGGCACCAACATCGCCCAGGCGACCGCCAACCCCAACCTGCACGAACGCGCCGCCGCCTTCGGCCTCGCGGCGGAGACGGTGGACGGCCTCGACGTCGAGGCGGTGGCCGAGGCCGCCGAACGGCTGGTCGAAGGGGCGCGGGCCGGCAAGCCCGCCTTCCTGGCGGTGTCCTGCTACCGCTTCTACGGCCATGCCCGCAAGGACAAGTCGCCCTACCGCGACCCGGCGGAGGAGGAGGCCGGTCGCCGCCAGGATCCGGTCGCCTTCGCCCGCGCGGCCCTGATCGAGCGCGGTCTGGAGGCCGAAGCCGAACTGGACCGGCTGGATACGGAGATCGGCGCCGAGATGGACGCGACCATCGACTTCACCGTGGCGCAGACGGAACCGCCGCTCGCCTCGATGTTCCGCGACGTCTATGCGCCCGAGGAACCCGAACCCGAACCGGTGCGCGCCCGCATCGACCGCGTTCTGGCGCGGGACTGAGGAGACCCAGAATGACACTTCAGGAACTGACCTATCGCGACGCCCTGCGCAAGGCGCTGGCCGACGCGATGACCGAAAACCCGGACGTGGTGATCCTCGGCGAGGAGGTCGGCCGCTATGGCGGCGCCTATGGCGTCACCAAGGATCTGATCAAGGAGTTCGGGGCGGAGCGGGTGATCGACACGCCGATCTCCGAACCGGCCATCGTCGGCGCCGCGGTCGGTGCGGCGATGACCGGCCTGCGCCCGGTGGCGGAGCTGATGTATGTCGATTTCATCGGCATGACCATGGATCAGCTCGCCAACCAGGCCGCCAAGATCCGCTACATGTTCGGCGGCCAGATCGGCGTTCCGATGGTTCTGCGCACCCAGGGCGGCACCGGCCGCTCGGCCGGCGCCCAGCACAGCCAGAGCCTGGAAGCCTATGTGATGCATACGCCGGGCCTGCGGCTGGCGATGCCCGCCACGGTGGCCGACGCCTATAGTCTGCTGCGCATGGCGCTGACCAAGCCCGACCCGGTCGTCTTCATCGAGCACAAGGCGCTCTACACCATGAAGGAGACCGTAGACCTCGACGCCGAACCGCTGGCCTGGGGCAAGGCGGCGGTGCGGCGCGAGGGGCGCGATCTGGTCATCGTCACCTATTCCCGCCAGCTTCATTACTGCCTGGAGGCGGCGCGCCAGCTGTCGGCCCGGGGCGTCGAGGCGACGGTGATCGACATCCGCACGCTGAACCCGCTCGATTTCGACACCATCCGCGCCCATGTCGAGCGCACCGGCCGCGCCATGGTGGTCAGCGAGGGCGTGATGACCGCCGGTGTCGCCGCCGAGCTGTCGGCGCGCATCACCGAGGAATGCTTCGACTTCCTTGAGGATCCGGTGGTCCGCGTCGCCGGGGAGGACATCCCGATCTCGGTGTCCACCGCGCTGGAAGCTGGATCGGTGCCCGGCCCGCAGCTGATCGCCGACACCGCCCTCCGGATGCTGGCCGGACGGGTGGCGGCATGACCACGCTCACGCTGACCATGCCCCGGCTGGGGGAGACGATGGAGGAGGGCGTCATCGTCGGCTGGCTGGTCGAGCCGGGACAGCAGTTCCGCCGTGGCGACGCCATCCTGGAGCTGGAGACCGACAAGACCGTCGTCGAATATCCGGCGCTCGGCGACGGTCGCCTTGATGAAACGCTGGTGTCGGCTGGCGACCGCGTGCCGGTCGGCGCCCCGATCGCCCGTGTCGCCGTCACCTCGACCGAGGACTGGTCCGCCGCGCTGCCCGACGAGGACGAACCCGCCGCCGCGAAGGAGCCGGCGCCGGCGGAAGCCGACGCCCGCTCCAACACTGCCGGCACGCCGGCTCCGGAACGCTCATCCGACGACCGGCTGCGCGCCACCCCGACCGCAAGGCGGTTGGCCCGCCAGCACGGCGTCGCCCTGGAGACTCTCCATGGCAGCGGGCGCCGTGGCCGGATCGAGCGTGCCGATGTCGAGAATGCCGCCGGTTCGGCCGGCCCGGCGCCGGCCGACCTGTGCTGGCTCGACACGCCGGCCGGCCGGCTGGCCTATGCGCAGGCCGGGATCACGGGGCCGGTGCATCTGCTGGTCCATGGCTTTGCCGGAGACCGCAGCGCCTGGGCCAATCTGGCCTCCGGTCTCGCCCGCTCCGGCAAGCGCGTGGTGATGCCCGACCTGCCCGGCCATGGTGCCACCGCCATTGAGGCGGCGGATGTGGACGGGCTGGCCGCCGCGGTGATGGCGCTGGCGGAGAGCCTGCCCGGACCGCTGGTGCTGGTCGGCCATTCGCTGGGCGCCGCCGCCGCCGTCCACGCCGCCCGCCGGCTCGGCGGCCGGGTGGCGCGCCTCGTGCTGCTCACCCCCGCCGGCTGCGGGCCGAGGATCGGCGCCGACTTCGTCCATGGCATGGCGGCGGCGGAAACCACCGGCGAGGTGTCGCATCTGCTGCGCCTGCTTGGACCGCGCGGCGGCCAGCTGTCCGACGCCGCGCTTGCCGCCATGGCGCGCGAGATGGGCCGGGGACGCCTGCGCACGCTGGCCACGGCGCTCGCCACCGCCGACGGACGCCAGCGCATCGACCTGCTGCGCCCGCTGGCGGAACTGGCGGAGCGCATTCCCGTCCGTGCCGTCTTCGGCCTGGACGACCGCATCGTGTCCGCGACCGACGCGCTCAATTTGCCGCCGCGCGTGGCGGCACATTTCCTGCCGTCCGGCCACATGCCGCAATGGGACGCGCCGCGCGAGGTCGCGGCCCTGATCGACGAGGAGACCCAGCATGGATGACGCAAAGACCGGTCTGGCGGCGGCGAAGGCGCGGCTCGGCGCCTTCGCCAAGGCGTCCCCCGCCCTGATGAAGGGCTTCGCCGAGGTCAGCCGGGCGGCGAGTGCCGCCGGGGCCTTCACGCCAGCGCAAAAGGAGCTGATGGCGGTGGCGATCTCCGTCGCCACCCGTTGCGAGGATTGCATCCTCTACCATGTCGATGCCGCCCGCCGGCACGGCGCCGCCGAGGCGGAACTTGTCGAGGCGCTGGAGGTCGCGGTCGAGATGGGCGGCGGTCCCGCCGTGATGTATGCGGGCAAGGCGTTGGCGGCGTTCCGCTCGCTCGGCTGAGGGGAGAAAATCCCCCTCTCCCCCCCCGGCACTTTCCCCCTCTCCCCCCCGGGGAGAGGGTCGGGGTGAGGGGGATGCACAGGGTGGATTCTCGGTAAAGTACCGCCACGCGTCCCCCTCACCCTAACCCTCTCCCCGGGGGGAGAGGGGATATCGGCGTCCATAAAAGCGGTCCGCAAAGGGCTGCGTGTCTTCAGGGAGGAAAAGGGAATGTATTACCTGACCGCCGATGGCGGCACCGAAAGCCTGCGGGCGCGCATCTACGACCTGTCCGGACGCTGCCTTGGCCAGAAGGCCGTCGCCTACCAGACGCAGTTCGGTCCCGGCGCCAGGGCGGAACAGGATCCGGAGGACTGGTGGCGGGCGCTGACCGACGCCACCCGCGGCGCCGTCGCCGATGCCGGCATCGACGCCACCGACATCGAGGCGATGTGCTTCGCCACCACCTGCTGCACCGTCGTGGCGCTCGACGCCGACGGCCGGGCGCTGCGCCCGGCGCTGCTCTGGATGGATGTGCGCGCCCATGCCGAGGCGGAGGCGGTGCTCGCCACTGGAGATCCGGCGCTGAAGATCAACGGCGCCGGGCGCGGCCCGGTCTCGGCCGAGTGGATGATCCCCAAGGCGCTGTGGCTGAAGCGGAACGAGCCGGCGGTCTTCGCCGCCGCCCACACCATCTGCGAATACCAGGATTTCCTCACTCTGCGCCTAACCGGCGAACGGGTGGCCAGCCTCGACAATGCCGGCCTGCGCTGGCACTACTCCAGCCGCGACGGCGGCTGGGCTCGCGGCATCCTCAAGGCGCTCGACCTCGAAGAGCTTGAGGGCAAATGGCCGGCCCGCGTGCTGGCCCCTGGCGAGGTGGTCGGCACGCTGACGGCCGAAGCCGCCGCCACCCTCGGTCTGCGGCCGTCGGTCAAGCTGGTGCAGGGCGGGGCGGACGCGTTGATCGGCATGATCGGGCTCGGCGTCGCCCAGCCGGGGCAACTGGCGCTGATCACCGGATCCTCGCACCTGCAATTCGGCGTCACCGAGGCGCCGCTGCATGCCCCCGGCGTCTGGGGCAGCTATCCCGACATCGTCTATCCCGGCCGCTGGATCGTCGAGGGCGGCCAGACCTCCACCGGCTCCATCGTCAACTGGCTGCGCCGCTTCAGCGGCGGCACGTTCGACCTCGCCGCGCTGAACGCCAAGGCGGCGGCGCTGGAACCGGGATCGGACGGGCTGCTGGTGCTCGACCATTTCCAGGGCAACCGCACCCCCTACACCGACCCGCTCAGCCGCGGCGCCATCGTCGGGCTGACGCTGGCCCATGAGCCGCATCACGTCTTCCGCGCGATCATCGAGGGCATCGGCTTCGGCACCCGCGCCATCCTCGACGCCTTCAAGGCCGGCGGCTACAGCTCGACCGAGATCACGGTCGGCGGCGGCGCCACCGCCTCGCAGCTGTGGATGCAGATCCACGCCGACACCGCCGGCCTGCCGGTGCGCATCCCGGCCTCCGCCGACGCGCCATCCACCGGTTCGGCGGTGCTGGCCGCCCATGGCGCCGGCCGCTTCGCCAGCATCGACGAGGGCATCGCCGCGATGGTCCGCTCCGGCACCAGCATCGAGCCGCGCCCGCGCGAATCCGCCCTCTACGAAGAGATCTACCAGCGTTACCTCGCCCTCTACCCGGCGCTGAAGGGCGTACTGAACGGGCCGGTTCCGGCGCGGGAGCGCCTGGCATGAAGGAGTTCGACCTCAGTGGCCGGCTCGCCGTCGTCACCGGCGGGGCCGTCGGCATCGGCCAGTCCATCGCCCGCGTCCTGACCGAGGCCGGCGCCCGCGTCGCCATCCTCGACCGCGACGGCGACGCCGCCCGCCGTCTGGCGGACGAGATCGGCGGTCTCGCCTATACCCTCGACGTCACCGACGCGCAGGCAGCCGAGGAGACCGCCGCCCGTCTGGTTGACGAGGCCGGCGTGCCGCACATCCTCGTCAACAACGCCGGCATCGTCCACAACGCGCCGGCGCTTGAGGTCGATCTGGCCGACTGGCGGCGGGTGATCGACGTCAACCTGCACGGCGTCTTCCACACCGCCCGCGCCTTCGGCCGCCCGATGGTCGAGGCGGGCAGGGGATCGGTCGTCAACATAAGCTCGATGTGCGGCGAGATCGTCGTCCATCCGCAGCCCCAGGCCGCCTACAACGCCGCCAAGGCGGGCGTCAATCTGCTGACCAAGTCGCTGGCAGTGGAATGGGCCGGCCGGGTGCGGGTCAACGCCGTCGCTCCCGGCTACACCGCCACCGAACTGACTTTGGCCGGCCGTTCCCGCCGGGAATGGTTCGAGCGCTGGCTCGCCGCCACGCCGATGGGCCGGCTGGGCGAACCGCGCGAGGTGGCGCTGGCCGTCGCCTTCCTCGCCTCCGACGCGGCGAGCTTCATCACAGGAACCGTCCTGGCCGTCGACGGCGGCTACACCGCTTTTTGAAGGAGAACAACGATATGGCACAGGGGAAGATCGCGCTGGTCACCGGCGCCAGCCGCGGCATCGGCCGCGCCATCGCTCTCGGTCTGGCGGCGCGCGGCTTCGATCTCGCGCTGAACGACATCGCCCGGCAGGCCGGCGCGCTGGCCGAGACGGCGGAGGCGGCGCGGGCACAAGGCGTCCGCGTGGTCGAGCTGCACGCCGACGTGTCGGCCAAGGACGAGGTGCAGGCGATGGTCGACCGCGCCGTGACGGAGCTTGGCACCATCCACGCGCTGGTCAACAATGCCGGCATCCTGATCGCCGCTACTGTGGAGGCCTGTCCGGAAACCGCCTGGGATCAGGTGATGGACGTGAACGCCAAGGGCACCTTCCTCGTCACCCAGGCGGTACTGCCGCTGATGAAGGCGCAGGGCTACGGCCGCATCTGCAACATCGCCTCCATCGGCGGCAAGCACGGCGCGCCGGAACAGGCGCATTATTCCGCCTCCAAGGCCGCGGTGATGGGCTTCACCCGCGTGCTGGCGCAGGAGGTCGGGCCGCTCGGCATCACCGCCAACTGCGTCTGCCCGGGCATCATCCTGACCGACATGGGCCGGGTGAACCTCGACGATCCGGCAATCCGCGACGGCTGGAAGGCCAAGACCGCCATGGCGCGGATCGGCGCGCCGGAGGATGTCGCCGGACCGGTGGCCTTCTTCTGCTCCGACGACAGCGCCTTCGTCACCGGCCAGACGCTGAACGTCGACGGTGGGATCGTCCTGTCCTGACGCCGCCGATCGCCGTATCGGGGCATTGGTGTGAGGAAAGCCGGGGCGATGTGGCATATCCACCTCGGCTGCCCTGCACCGGGCCGCAGCCAGCCGCAGGCTGACTTATCAACAGAGCCGGAGAGTCACCGGTCGGCCGAGCTGTCGGCTGAGTTGTTGGCCGGCTGGGCGGTCGTCGGCGTACCGACGATGGCGTCGCGCAGGTCATCGGCGAAGGGGCCGACCATACCGGCGACCGCCGTGTTGGTCATCGACACGACGCTGAGGCGCCGCGCCGGATCGACCCAGAAATGCAGCCCGAAAACGCCGAACCAGCCCCAGCTTCCCGGAGAGAGGGGCAGTCCGGCGGCGACTGGATCCCGGACGACACCGACTCCCAGACCGAAGCCCCATCCCGGTCCTGGAATGAAGACGTCGGCCTCACCGACCGCGTGGGTGGTCAGGGCGGCAGCGGTTTCCGGCCGCAGGATGCCGCCGCCGCCGGTGCGCAGCATCTCCAGAAGCTTCAGGTAGTCCGGCGCAGTGCCGACCATGCCGCCGCCGCCGGACAGGAAGGACGTGGTGTCGAACAGACGGGACGGTACGTATTTGAGCTGCCCTGGACCGAAGGCCAGCGTGTCATTGTCGGCCATCACCGCGGGAGACGGCTCGCGATCGATGTAGGGGGTGCTGAGGCGGTCACGGGTGGCAGGCGCGAAGCCGGTGTCGGCCAGACCGAGCGGGCCGGTCACCAGTGCGGACACCGCCTCCGCCAACGTCCCGCCATAGGCCCGCTCCACGATCGCACCCAGAACGTCGGTCGCCACCGAATAGCACCAGCCGCGACCGGGCGGGAACAGCAGGGGTGCTGCCGCGATGCGACGCAGATTCTCATCCATCGAGACGCCCAGCGCATCGAGCCCGTCCGATACGCCGAGGCGGTGATAGGGACCGTCCGGCGGCTCCAGGAATCCGTAGCCCAACCCGGAACTGTGGCTGAGAAGCTGGGCTATGGTGATGACCGGTGTCGTGCCGTCGGGCAGGCGGGGGCGAAAATCCGGCAGCCAGTCATGGACCGCGCCGTCGAGCGACAGCACGCCCCGCTCCACAAGGGCGAGGGTGGCGCAGGACACGATCGGCTTGGTCAGGGAGGCCAAGCGGAAAATGGTGTCGACCGTTGCCGGCTTGGCCTCTTCGCGGCAGGACCATCCGGCTGCGATCTCCGCGACGGTTTCCCCGTCCCGCGCCACCGCGACCACGGCGCCGACGATGCGGCCCGAGCCGATGTGGCGATCCAGAACCGCGCCGAGGCGATCGGACAGGGCGGACACGGCCCCATCCCCACTGAGTGACTCCATTGCCGGGATCCTTGAGTGTTGAAGCGGAAAATTTCCGGAGAGCGGACATGCAGTGCCACCAGCAATCGGCATGCCACACGAACGCGCGGTGACCAGGCGAGAAAAATTCATTCAGATCAATATGATCAGTTGAAAATTTCACCAACGGCCCTGTGTCCGATTCATGAATTGCGCAAATTGACGTTTTCTTTCATGATTTGATAAAAGTTATACAACAGAACAATTCGTAGGGAGGATCGTTGGAGTCCATGGACGGGCAAAGCGTGCGTCAAATTTCCCTGGCGGAGGCCTCCCGCCAATCCGGAAAGCTCATGAGCCGCGGGTGCAGCGACGAGCTGGATGCGTCCGCCGCTCCGACCATGCGCGAGTTGACGGAGTGCCTGTATTTCTCGATCGGCGACGGCCGCATCTGGTTGAACGACCGCCGCATGCTGCTGTTCGACGTCGCCAACCTCGGCATGATCCGGCGTGAACTGATCGACGCCATCGGCATCGAGCGGGCGCGCGCCCTGTTCACCCGCGTCGGCTATGCGCAGGGGGCCCGCGACGCCGACCTGATCCGCCGCCGCTGGCCGTCCGGGGATCTCACCCTGTCTTTTGCCGCCGGTCCGCGCATCCACACGCTGGAAGGCTTTGTCAAGGTCACCACCCGCCGCTTCGAATTCGATATCGAGAAGGGGCACTATCTGGGGGAGTTCATCTGGCACGATTCCGCGGAGGCCGACGAGCACATCACCCATTGCGGCGTCAGCGTCGATCCGGTGTGCTGGATGCAGGTTGCCTACGCCACCGGCTACACCAGCCGGATCTTCGGCAAGCTGATCCTGTTCCGCGAGGTGGAGTGCCGCGGCATGGGGGCGCCGTTGTGCCGTGTCATCGGCCAGCCGGCCGATGCCTGGGGCGACGTCGCGCTCGATATGGAAGCGCTCGGCATGACCTGGGAGACGCCGCGGCGGCCGGGCCGGAAAGTTCCCCCGTCACCCGAACCGGCGCCGCCGCCGGCGCGTCGGGAAGCCGGGGATGACCGCGGACCGGTGATCGGCCTGTCGGCCAGCTTCATGGCGGCGCGGCACATGCTGGAGCGGGTGGCCTCGACACGGGCGAGCGTGCTGCTGGTCGGTGAGTCCGGTGTCGGCAAGGAGCTGTTCGCCAGCACCCTGCACGATCTCAGCCCGCGCCGCGACGGCCCCTTCGTCGCCCTGAACTGCGCCGCCATTCCCGATACGCTCGTCGAGTCCGAACTGTTCGGGGTGGAAAAGGGCGCCTACACCGGGGCCGCCGCCGCAAGGCCGGGGCGTTTTGAACGGGCCGACGGCGGTACCCTGTTCCTCGACGAGATCGCTTCGCTCAGTCTGGTCGCCCAGGGCAAGCTGCTGCGCGCCCTGCAACAGCGCGAGATCGAACGGGTCGGCGGGGTCAGGACCGTCAAGGTCGACGTGCGCGTCGTCGCCGCCACCAACGTCGATCTGCGTGACGAGGTCAAGGCCGGGCGGTTCCGCGAGGATCTGTTTTTCCGGCTCAACGTCTTTCCCATCGCCCTGCCGCCGCTGCGCGAGCGCCGCGACGACATCCCGCTGCTGATGGAGCATTTCCTCGACCTCTACGCCCAGGAACATGGCCGCCGGCCACCCGGCTTCACCCGCCGCGCCACCGAGGCGCTGCTGAACTACCGCTATCCCGGCAACATCAGGGAATTGCAGAACCTGATCGAGCGCGGCGTGGTCTGCGCCGCCGATGGGGAGCTGATCGACATCGCCCACATGTTCCGCCCGGGAGAGATGGCGCCGCCGGCCGCCTATTCGCTGGAACCGGACGGGCGGATCGGCATGCAGGACGGCGATGCGGCCGACGGCCGGGAAACCGACGATGTGTTCGAGCGTCTGGTCACGGATGGCCTGCCGCTGGCCGATATGGAGCGCGGCGTTCTGAAGGCGGCGCTGGCCCGCCACAAGGGCAACGTGTCGGCGGCGGCACGGGCGCTGAACCTGACCCGTGCGACGCTGGAATACCGCCTGAGCAAGCATGGGCTGGCGCCGGGGATGGAGAAGGGCGCAGGCGCCCCCCTCCCTCCCGATCCCGCCTGACCGTCGTCAGACCACGACCTTGGCCGCGCGGACGGCATCGGCCGCCGGCTTCGGGCGCGGCAGTAGGAAACAGGCGAGCGCCGGCAGCAGGATCAGCGCCCCCAGCATGTTCCACAGGAACATGAAGGCCAGCAGGATGCCCATGTCAGCCTGGAACTTGATTGGCGACCAGTACCAGGTGGCGACCGCCACCGCCAGCGTCAGGCCGGTCAGCATCACCACCCGGCCGGTGAACAGCAGCGAGCGGTAATAGGCGACCGACAGGCTTTCCCCAGCCCGCAGATGGGACAGGACGATGCTGAGGACGTAGAGGGCGTAATCGACGCCGATGCCGACGCCGAGTGCAATGACCGGCAGGGTCGCCACCTTGACGCCCATGCCCAGCACCACCATCAGCGCCTCGCACAGGATGGAGGT
This sequence comes from Azospirillum sp. TSH100, assembly GCF_004923295.1. Lineage (NCBI taxonomy): Bacteria > Pseudomonadati > Pseudomonadota > Alphaproteobacteria > Rhodospirillales > Azospirillaceae > Azospirillum > Azospirillum sp. TSH100. Next base: position 646,111 of record NZ_CP039637.1, on the reverse strand, counting down.
GAGTACCAGGGGGATCACCGCCGTCGCCACCGCCCGCCAGGAGCGGAAGGTGACGAAGCACAGGAGGATCACCGCGCCATAGACCCAAACCAGCATCTCGTGCATCGCCTTGCCGACGACGATGTTGGTGGCCGCCTCGATCCCGGCATTGCCCGCCGCCAGCAGGAACCGGACGTTCGGGTCGCCGTTGCGGGCGCTATACTCCTCCACCGTCGCGACGACGCGGGCCAGCGTGTCGGCCTTGTGGTCCTGGAGATAGACGTAGAGTGTCAGCAGCGAACACATCTTGTTGAAGGATTCGCGTGGTGCGATGGTCTGGGCGACGCCGAGCGCACCCTCATTGGGGATCAGCTCGAACCATTTGAAATTGCCTTCGTTGAAGCCGACCCCCGCCAGCTTGGCGAGCGTCGCCATCGAGTTGGTGGCCTCCACGCCGGGAAGCTGGCGCAGTCGCCATGCCAGCTCGTCCACCCGCGACAGGGTGCGGTAGGCGGTGCACTGGTCGTTCGGCGTCTTCACCATCACCACCAGGATGTCGGAGCTGGCGGCGTAGTTGGCGACCATGAAGGCGCTGTCCCGGTTGTAGGCGGAGTCCGGCTGCAATTCGGGGGCGCCGGGATCGAGGTCGCCGACCTTGAGGTCGAGGCTGACGCGGTAGCCGCCGGCCGCCAGCAGGGCCGCCACCACGATCGCCATGGCTGCATAGCGGCGCTGGGTGAACAGATCGAGGAAGCGCCACGCCCAGTGCTTGGTCCCGCTCTCCTGGCCGTCCTCCTGCATGTCGGCCTCCTCGCGCAGGCTGCGGCTGGCCGCAGTGGCGCTGACGCCGACATAGGAGAGCAGGATCGGCAGCAGGATCAGGTTGGTGAAGATCAGCACGCCGACGCCGATGCTGGCGATCATCGCCAGATCCTGGATCACCTTGATGTCGATGATGATCAGCACGGCGAATCCGACGGCGTCGCACAGCAGCGCCGTCAGGCCGGCGACGAACAGGCGGCGGAAGGTGTAACGCGCCGCCACCACGCGATGGGTGCCGCGGCCGATGTCCTGCATGATGCCGTTCATCTTCTGGGCGCCGTGGCTCATGCCGATGGCGAAGACCAGGAAGGGCACCAGCACCGAATAGGGGTCGAGTTCATAGCCCAGCAGCGACAGCAGGCCGAGCTGCCACATCACCGCCACCAGCGAGCAGCACATCACCAGCAGCGTGCTGCGCACGCAGCGGGTATAGGCCAGCACCACCAGGAAGGCGATGACGACGGCGGCGACGAAGAACAGCAGAACCTGCTCCAGCCCGGCGATCAGATCGCCGACGATGCGGGCGAAGCCGGTCACATGCAGTTTCACGCCCATCGGCTCGTATTTGGTCTTAAGCGCGTCGAGGCTCTGGGAGAATTTGCGGTAGTCGAAGGGCTTGCCGGTTTCCGGCTCGATGTCCAGCAGCGGCACGAAGATGACGCTGGAGCGGACGTTGGCCGCCACCAGCTGGCCGATCTCGCCCGACCGTTCGACATTGGCGCGCAGCGCCTCCAGGCTGGCGGGGGAACCGTCGAAGCCGTCGGGGATCACCGTGCCGCCGTCGATGCCCTGTTCCGTCACCGCGGTCCAGCGCGTCGCCGGGGTCCACAGCGATTTCAGGAAGGGACGGTCGACGCCGGGCAGCAGGAAGACCGCGTCGTTGATCGCGCGCAGGGTCTCCATGTACCGCTTGTCGAAGATGGTGCCGTCCGCCGCCTCGACGGCGATCCGCACCGAATTGCCCAGCCCGCCCAGTTCCGACCTGTGCGCCAGATAATTGGCGATGTAGGGGTGGCCGGTCGGGATCATCTTCTCGAAGCTGGCGTTCAGCCGCAGATGCGTCGCCTGCCAGCCGAGAAACAGGCTGGCGAGCAGGCAGAGCGCCACGACGGTGACGCGGTTGTTGAACAGCAACCGTTCCAGCCGGCTGCCCGACTGCCGGTCGAAATCCTCCAGCCGGGCGATGACCGGGGGCTGGCCGAGGGCGTCCTCGCTGATCATGTCGGTAAGCCTTTATGTCTTTAAGGGGCGGGGGCCAGCGGGGCCATTCCGCGCAGGCTGGACAGGACGGCGCGCGATCCGTCAGAAGCCGAGCCGGCGAAGGCGGCTCCGGTCAACGGCAGCCCGGTGCGCTGAACCAGTGCAAAGCGGCGCCCGGCATCGCGGCTTTCCAGAACCGCCCCCGCCTGATCGACCGCCAGTGTCCGGCCGCTGCTATGGGCGATCGCGCTGATGCCGGTTTCGCTCGGCATCTCCACCTTCTCCCAATGGTCGCCGCGGTCGGAGGAGCGGTAGGCATTGCCCTTCAGCCCATAGGCGAGCAGGCTGCCGTCATCGAACACCGTCAGGCCGAACCAGCTTCCCGCATAGGGCGAGTCGAGTGGCGCGAAGCTGCGGCCCCGGTCGGTGGAACGCAGCATCAGCCCCTGTTCGCCGACGATGTAGAGGTCGTCGGCTCCCGCCCCTTTGCCGGCCCGCAGCCCATAGAGATGCAGGCCGTCGGGATTGGGAAGCGCGTCCATGACGGAGGTCCAGCTGGCACCGCCGTCTTCGGTGCGGAAGGCCAGCCCATAGGCGCCGACCACCATGCCATCCTTGTCGTTCGCGAAATGGAGATCGAGAAAGGGCTTGTCCGGCCCGTCCTTCAGGAGGGACTGTCCGGAACGGGCGGCACCTGCCGCGCCGGCCGGACTTGCCGCCGCCTTCTCCGCCGCTCCAATTCCGTCAAGTTGCAGGCGCCAGCTTTCGCCGCCGTCGTCGGTGCGCAGGACCACGCCGAGATGGCCGACCGCCCAGCCGGTGCGTCCATTCACGAACTGCAAGGCGGTGAGGCTGACGCTGACCGGAACCCTGGCTTGCCGCCACGTGGCGCCGCCATCGTCGGACAGCAGCACGATGCCGCGCTCCCCCGCCGCGACCAGACGGTTCCCGACCGCGGCGACGGCGAGCATCGCCGCCTCCGGTGCATGCGCGGAGGGGGGTGCGGGACGGGACAGCACCGGGAAGTCGGCGCGTGCCGGTGGAGCACCGGTGACGACACCCGGCGTGGGGGCCGGGGTGGCCGCCATGGCGGGTGTGGACAGCGCCAGGGCGGCGGCCAGAAGCACCCATCGATGCGGGGCGTTCATGGAGCCCTCCGTTGGGAGTTGATCATTGGGGATCGAAAGGGGAAACGGGAAAGGGGGCCGGACCAGATCGGCTGGCCCGGCCGGCCGCTCATTGGACGCTGCTGTTGGCCAGCGCGTCGGGGCTCCAGTCGGTTTCCGGGCGCCGGGGCACCGCGGTGTACTGCTTGCTCAGCCCGTTGGAGGCCGCGTTCAGATAGTAGGAGCCGGTGCGCAGGTCGTAGCCGCCCCAGAAGACGTTGGTCACCACCGCCGGAATGTCCGGCGCCAGCAGGGTCAGCGAGTAGTTGTTGCGCCACAGCTTGCCCTGGGCGTCCCAGCCGTCGAACATGACGATCTGCCAGCTGTCCTCGTCCAGATAGTAGCGGCGCTTCGGCACCACATGGCGGCGGCCGTCCTTCAGCACGGCGTCCACCACCCAGACCCGGTGCAGCTCCCAGCGGACCAGATCGGGGTTGAGGAATTTCGATCCCATCAGCGTCTCGATCGGGGCGGAGGCGGCGCGGTTGTTGTTGTAGGGGATGTACATCTCCTTCTTGCCGGCCAGGGTGAAGGCATAGCCGTCCACCGGACCGAACATCATGAAGGCCTCGTCGAAGAATCCGACGCCGGAGGTCACGAAATCGGGGGTGTCGTAGGCGACGGAGGGAGCGCGGCGGACGCGGCGCTGGCCGACGAGATACTGCCAGATGGCGCGCGCCTTCCCGGCGGACGACGGCTCATGGACCAGGATGGCCTCGCCGCGGCGGGACGCCGGGCGTTCGTTGATGAAACGGCCGAGCTGGTTGATGCCCTCGTATTTCTCCAGGCTGCCATCCTTGTAGTAGTAGGGATACTGGATGTACTCCTGCCCGGCGGAGGGCTGGACCCGCGCCCCGTCCGGCGTAACGATCCAGGTGCCGAGCGAGAATTCGACGCTCTCGCCGTTCCAGCCCAGCCGGTGGTTCCAGATCGCCTCGTAGCCGTCGGCTGGAATGGGAAAGGGAATCCCGCCATAGGCCCCCTCGACGGCATAGCCGTTGTCGGCCAGCCTGGCGCGCGTCGCGTTCTTCCGGGTGTTGTCATAGACCCATTGCGGCGCCGCCGCCGTGCGATGGCTGGGATAGACGTCGAGCCGCATATCCGGATATTTCGCCAGCAGGGCTTGCACGCCGTCGGCCAGCTTGTCGGCATGCTTGCCGACGCTCTGTCCGGTGATGGAGAACAGCGGTTTTTCCGAAGCGAAGGGGTCGGTCCGTTCGCTGCCGGGGGTATAGCCGGGCAACGGCTTGGTCATGCCGCCGGTCCAGGCCGGAATGGTGCCGTCCTTGTTCCCGGCCATTTCGGCACCCATCGGGGTCAGGCTGGCGCCGAGCTTGGCGGCGTCCTGGGCCGACGACGCGGCGACGGCGGTTCCCATGCCGGCGGCCAGCAGCGCGCCGGCCACCAGAACGGTGGTCATGCGTTTCATGATCGAAGACTCCTCGTGCGCGGATTCGGTGTCGAAGCGCGGTTTTCAGAAGGACCGCTTGGCGTAGAAGCCGATGAAGTCGCGGTCCTTGGATGTCTGGGTGAAGGACAGCTCCTGCAACGGGGTGCGTCCGGGAACCACCGGGGTCAGACCGACCCCGCCGCCGCCGAAATAATGGGTCAGGCTGGTGCCGAACTGCCAGGCGGTCTGGTAGGTGAAATCGGCGCCGATGGTGATGTCGCCGCCACGCGACACCCGGCCGGCGAAGCCGGGCACCGCCGAGGAGCGGCCGTAGGGCGTCCAGCCGATGCCCAGCGGAATGTTGACGTCCAGCCCGTTGGCGATCTGGAAATAGGTCAGGGTGAAGATGCTGCGCAGGGCCAGCGCGCTGCGCGTGGTGCGCGGGTCGAGGGCGGACGGGTTCTTGTCGATGGCGAGACGGTCGTTCCAGGCGATCTCGCCGACCAGCGACGCGCCGTCCCACAGCGGCGTCGGCGTGAAGGCATGGATGGCCGAGGTCTGGACATGCAGCGTGCGGCCGACGGCATAGGCCGGGTTGCCACTGTTGTTGGCGGCGTCGGTGACGGTCTGCGGGTCGCTTTCCAGCGGCGCGTTCCAGCGGTAGGAGACTTCGCCCGCGACGTTGGTCCGGCCGATCACGGTGCTGGCGCTGACGCCCACCGTCTTGATGTCTTCCGGATAGACCAGACGCAGCCGGCCGATCCGTCCCGCCGCCACGTCCGCGGCGGACGGGTTGGCGTTGGGGATCAGGTAAATCTGCGGCGTCTTGTCGTGATACTTGGCGAAGTAGAAGCCCAGCTCGACATCGCTGTCCTCCGGCGTGTAGCGGGCCTGGAGACCGAACTGGCCGCTGTCGCGCGCCTTCATGTCCTGGCCGCGCCAGAAGGAGGCGGGGCCGCCGCCGTTGACCAGCGGCGCGCCGGCGATCAGCCGTTCGGCGCCGTCGCCGACGAAATCGAAGGTGCTGAAATAACTGCCGGCGGCGGGCAGGCGGGTCGGGCGCCACTGGAACTGGTAATAGCCGCCGACCGACAGGTTCTCCGACAGCTGGAGACTGCCCGACGCCTGCCAGACCGGCATCAGCAATTCCTTGAACTGAGTGCCGGGGACGCTCAGCAGCTTGGCGAGGTCAATGGGCTGTTGAGCCGCCGCGACGCCGTTCTGGCCAAAGAACAGGCTTTCGCCGAACACCAGCGAATGGCGGCCGAGCCGCAGCGACGCGCGTTTGTCGTCGACCGTGAAATTGTTGTAGACGAAGGCGTCCTGCAGTTCGGTGTTGCGGCCGTGGATGCGGCGGGTGGCGCGGGTGAAGCTGTCCGCCGGCACGCTGACCGAATTGCCGAAACCGGTGTCGTTGTCGGTTCCGTGGTTGTAGACGGTGTCGTACCAGGCGGCACCGCTGAGCCGGACGCCATAATCCTTGGTCCCGGCGGTGAATTCCGACAGAAGGTCGGTGCGGTTGGAGATCAGGCCCCGCTTGAAATTGCGGTTGCCGTCGTCGAGGTTTACGTCGGTGAGCTGGCCGCCTTTCGGATCCTGCAATCGGAAGGCGTTGGAATACTTCAAGGTGTTGTCGAAGGTGATCTTGAAGCCGTCGTCTCCCACCTCCCAGCTCGCCGCCCGGACCGGAGCGGAGACGAGAAGGGACAGCGCAACACTCCCCAGCGATATTGTTTTTGTTGAAAGCGTCATTCTCTCTGCTCTCCCCTGATGGTGTCACCTGATCGGTTGCGAACGCGTCACTGCAGCCGGACCACCGGCTTGATGGCCCGCCCCTGCTCCATGTCGTCGATGGCCTGGTTGATCGCGTCGAACGGGTAGAAGCGGACCATGCGGTCGAAGGGGAAGCGTCCCTGCCGGTACAGCCCGATCAGCATCGGGATGAAGACGTCGGGGTTGGTGTCGCCCTCGACGATGCCGATCAGCCGCCGTCCTCCGCTCATGAAATGGACCTCGTCCAGTGTGACCTCGCTGCCCAGCGGCGAGGCGCCGAGCAGGCCGCACAGGCCGCGCGGCGCCAGCGATTCCACCGCCTTGCGGATCACGCTGGCGTTGCCGGTGGTGTCCAGCGCGTAATGGACACCGCCGGTCAGCTTCAGAATCTCCGCAGCGGCATCGGTGGAAGCCGGGTTGACGGTGTGGGTGGCGCCGAAGGAGAGCGCGGCCTCCAGCCGCGACTCCCGGATGTCCACGGCGATGATGGTCGCCGCTCCGGCGAGCCGCGCCGCCATCACCGCCGACAGCCCGACCGACCCGGTGCCGAAGATGGCGACCGCCCGTCCGGTTTCGACCTTCAGCGCGTTGAGGATGGCGCCGGCGCCGGTCTGGACGCCGCAGGCCAGCGGCCCCAGAAGTTCCAGCGGCACGTCGTCCGGCACCTTGACGACGTTGCGGGCATGGCACAGGGCATGGCTGGCGAAGGAGGACTGGCCGAAGAAATTGCCATGGACGCGCTTCCCCTCGCTGGACAGCGCGCTCGTCCCGTCGGGCCTGGTGCCGAAGAAGTTGCGGGGAAAGAACTCGTGGCAGGTGCTGGCGTGATGCTCCCGGCAACTGGGGCAGGTGCCGCAGGAATTGTAGGTCATCACCACCGGGTCGCCGGGGCGCACCTTGGTCACCTGCGCGCCGACCCGCTCGACGATGCCGGCGCCCTCATGGCCCAGCACCACCGGCTGCGGCGTCGGCAGATGGCCGTCCCGCACCACGAGGTCGGTGTGGCAGATCCCGGTGGCGACCACGCGCACCAGGATTTCGTCGTCGCGTGGATCCTCCAGATCGAGGGTTTCGATCGACAAGGGGGCGCCGTTAGCGCGCGCGACCGCCGCTTTGATCTTCATCTCGGATTTTCCAGAAAAGGTTCGGAACCGGCCGGTCAAAGGAGCCGGCCAAAGGACCGGACGGGTCAGAACGGATAGGCCGGTGCCATTGGCTTGACGGTCAGCCACTGCCACCGCGTGTATTCGCGCCAGTCCGACGGCGACCCGCCATTGCCCGAGCATCCGCGCCCGCTGAACGGGTTGACGCACTCGTCGTTGACGGTCTGGTCGTTGACATGGACCATGCCGGCGTCGAGACGCTCGGCGAGAGCCCAGGCGCGGGCGAGGTTGGGGGACAGCACCGCAGCCGACAGGCCGTATTCGGTCCGGTTGGCCAGTTCCACCGCTTCGTCGTCGCTGGCGACGGTGACGAAGCTGGCGACCGGGCCGAAGACCTCCTCGGCGAAGGCGCGCATGCCGGGGCGCACGCCCGACAGCACCGTCGGCCAGTAGAAGCGCCCGTCACGCCGGCCGCCGGCCTCCAGCACCGCGCCGGCCCGGACGCTGTCCTCGACGATGGCGTGAACCTTCGCCACCTGACGGTCGTTGATGAGCGGGCCGAGCGCCGCCGGCTCGCGGGCGGGATCGCCGACCGGCAGATGGCGCGCCTTCTCGGCGACCCGTGCGATCAGGTCCGCCGCCACCGCCTGATGGACAAGGATGCGGCCGCTGGCCATGCAGATCTGCCCCTGATGCAGGAAGGCGCCCCAGGCAATGTTGCGGGCGGCGAGGTCGAGATCGGCGTCGTCGAGGACGATCAGCGAGTTCTTGCCGCCAAGCTCGAGCGACACTTTCTTCAACCGTCCGCCCGCCAACTCGCCGATGCGTCGGCCGACCGCGGTCGAACCGGTGAAGCAGACCATTCCCACCGCCGGATGGGTCACCAGAGCTTCACCGACATCGGGCCCGCCGGGCAGGACATGCAGCAGGCCGGCCGGAAGCCCTGCCAGTTCCAGCGCGCGGGCGATGATCAGGCCGCCGCTGACCGGCGTTTGCGGATCGGGCTTCAGCAGCACCGCGTTGCCGGTGGCCAGGGCCGGTGCCACCGCGCGCAGCGACAGGATCAGCGGAAAATTGAAGGGGGAGATGACGGCGACGACCCCATGGGGGGTGCGGCGCGCGAGGCTGAAGCGTCCGGGCATGCTGGGCAGGACCTCGCCCGCCGCCTGCAACGGAATCCCCGCCGCGAGATGGAACAGGGTGATCGCCTCGCGCAGCTCATGCTCCCCCTTGGCCGGGATGCCGCCGGTCTCGCGGGCGACGAAGCGGGCCAGTTCCGGGAAGTTCGTCTCCAGCAGGGCCGCGGCGCGGCGGAAGATGTCGGCGCGCTCCCGCGGGGATACGGCGCCCCAGGCCCGCTGGGCAACGATCGCGGCGGCGGCGGCGGTCTCCACGTCTTCGGGCGCGGCATCGCCGACCTGGGTGAGCGGTTCGCCGGTCGCGGGTTCGATGACTGTATGGCTGTTGGCGGCTGGGCGCCAGGAGCCGTCGAACAGGCTGGCGGACCAGAGAGCGTGTTCAAGGAAATGGGGATGTGTCCTGCTGTCCAAGGGGTCCTCCGGAGGGTGGCTCTGCGGTGACGCTCAGCGGTCGGAAGCCGCTGCTTTCCGTATCAGAGCAAACACCGTGCCGAAGGTGGACGGTCCTCAGCTGTTGGGGGAAGGCGATCGACGCGGAATAGGGCGTATTCCTGACGATAATGAACAAGAACAATCCGGAGGTGCGGCCAATCCCGTTTCGGCCGGTGATGGGCAGAGTTCCTGAAATCCTGAAACGGCCTGTGCGAGGTGCTGAAATCCTGAAAAACCCGCCGGAACTGGAATGCCGGACAGGACTAAGGAGCGTAACCGAAGGCGGGTTTCAGGCGCCCGCCACCTCGCTCTTCAGCAGGCTGACGATGGCGTCGGCGATCATCCGCTTGTGGCGGGTGCGGGTATCGGTGGCGGTGAGGTTCTGGTGGAAGATCAGATTGAAGGTGTGGCGGTTCGACACCCGGAAGAAACAGAAGGCGCTGATCATCATATGGAGGTCGATGGGCTGGATGTCGGCCTTGAACACGCCGGCATCCCGGCCGCGTTCAAGGATACGGGCCAGCGTGTCGATGACCGTGATGTTCAGGTTGGCGATCGCCTTCGACTTCTTCATGTGCTCGGCACGGTGGATGTTCTCGATGCTCACCAGCCGGATGAAGTCCTCGTGCTGCTCCTGATAGTCGAAGGTGAAGTCGATCAGGGCCCGGATCGCCGCTTCCGGCTCCAGATCCTGGAGGTTCAGGCGGTTCTCGATGGCGCGGATGTCGCCATAGACCTTCTCCAGCACGGCAAGATACAGCTCCTCCTTGCCGCCGAAGTAATAATAGATCATGCGCTTGGTGGTGCGGGTGCGCGCGGCGATGGCATCGACCCGGCCGCCGCTGAAGCCCAGCGAGGAGAATTCCTCCGTCGCCACCTCGAGGATGTCCTGGCGGGTGCCTTCCGGATCGTTCTTGCGGCTTGGCTTGGCCGCTGGCGTTGCCTTGCTGGTTGTGCCGGTCGCGTCGTCCGCCGTCATGCCCTGTCCCATGGTCTCGCGGCGCGGAGAGCGCCTTCACCGGAGGTAATGGACGAACGGGAAGAAAAGCTCAATGCCGGAGTGGTGGAGTGCGTGAACGCACTCCACCACAGCGCTTGACCGTCAGTTCGACGCGCGCTTCTTTTCGATGGTCGCATAGGCCTGGGTGACCAGCGCATCGCCGATCTCGGTCTTGTACTTGTCCACCACCGGCTTGACCTTCTCACGGATTTTGGCGAGTTCGTCGGCCGGCAGCTCGTCGATGGTCATCCCCTTGGCCTTCAGGGACGCCAGCGCATCGGCTTCCTGCTCGCGCGACAGCTTGCGCTGGAAGACGGTCGCTTCGGCGGCAGCGCTTTGGAACAGCGCCTTTTCGTCGGAGTTCAGCGTGTCCCAGAACTTCTTGGAGATGATCAGCGACTGCGGATTGTAGATGTGCCGCGTGATCGTCATGTATTTCTGGACTTCGTTGAACTTGGTCAGCTCGATGGTCTTGGCCGGGTTCTCCTGCCCGTCGACGGTGCCGGTCTCAAGCGCGCTGTAGAGTTCGGGGAAGGCCAGCGGCACCGGGTTGGCGCCCAGCGCCTTGAAGATGTCGATGTAGATCGGCGTCTGGATGACGCGGATCTTGAGGCCGGCGATGTCGGCGGCGGTCTTCACCGGCCGGCGGTTGTTGGTCAGGTTGCGGAACCCCAGGTCCCAGAAGCCCAGGCCGACCAACCCCTTTTCCGGCAGCTTCGCCATCAGCTGCTCGCCCACCGGGCCGTCCAGCAGGGCATCGGCCTCCGACGCGCTGTTGAACAGGAAGGGCAGGTCGACCAGGGCGAATTCCTTGGCCTGGGAAACCAGGATGCCGGCATTCATCACCGACATCTCGACGATGCCGCCCTGCATCGCCGACACGGTCTGCACGTCGCCGCCAAGCGTGCCGCCGGGGAACAGCTTGACCTTGATCTTGCCGCCGCTCTTCGCTTCGACGATGTCGGCGAATTTCTGGGCGCCCTGGCCCTGCGGGTGTTCCTTGACGTTCTGGAAGGCGAATTTAACCGACCGGTCCTTGTATTCCGCGGCGGTGGCGGCACCGGCGAACAGCAGGCCGGGCAGCAGCAGGCCGGGCAGCAGCAGGCCGGCGAGCAGGGACTTCATGCGCGTCTTCATAAGGTTTCCTCCGGGTATTTTCTTGAATGGGGCAAGGGGTCGGTGAAGAGGTCAGTGGCTGAGCCAGGCGGCCGGTACCATGACGAGGGATGGGAACAGGGTCAGAAGGAACAGGACGACCAGCTGTACCAGCATGAAGGGCCAGACGCCGCGGATGACGCCCTCCATGCTGACCTTCGACACGCCGCAGACGACGTTCAGCACGGTGCCGACCGGCGGGGTGATCAGGCCGATGGCGTTGTTGATGATGAACAGCACGCCGAAATAGACGGGGTCGATGCCGGCCTGCTTGCACACCGGGACCAGGATCGGCGTCAGGATCAGGATGGTCGGCGTCATGTCCATCGCGGTGCCGATCGCCACCACCAGCGCCATCATCGCCAGCAGCAGCAGGGTCTGGTTGCCCATCAGCGGCTCCAGCAGATCGGTCACCATCCCCGGCAGGTTGGCCACCGTGATCAGCCAGGACGACACCAGCGCCGCGGCGACCAGGAACATGACGACGCTGGTGGTCTTCGCCGCCCCCAGCAGGGCCGGGTAGATGTCGGCGACCGACATTTCGCGATAGACGCAGACGGCGACGAACAGCGAATAGACGGCGGCCACCACCGCGGCCTCGGTGGGGGTGAAGACGCCGAACTTCAGGCCGACGATGATGATCACCGGCAGCATCAGCGCCCACACGCCCTCGCGCAGGATCGCCAGCACCTCGCGCAGCGAGCGGCGGGGCGGAGGCACGAGGTTCTCCTTGCGCGACACGTACCACCAGGCGCCGCACAGGCCGACGGCCAGCAGGATGCCGGGGAAGATGCCGGCCAGGAACAGCTTGGTGACCGAGACGTTGCCGGCGACGCCGTAGATGACGAAGCCGATGGACGGCGGGATGATCGGCGCGATGATGGCGCTGGCGGAGACCAGACCGGCCGACCTGTTGCGGTCATGGCCGGCCGCCACCATCATTGGCACCAGCAGGGTGGCGAGCGCAGCCGCATCGGCCACGGCGGAGCCGGACAGGCTGGCCATCACCGTCGCCGCCAGGATGGTGACATAGCCAAGCCCGCCGCGGATGTGCCCGACCATCGCCATGGCGAGGTTGACGATGCGCTTGGCGAGGCCGCCGGTGTTCATGATCTCGCCGGCCAGCATGAAGAAGGGCACGGCCATCAGGGGAAAGCTGTCAGCGCCGTTGATCAGGTTCTGCGCCACGATCTGCGCGTCGAACAGGTCGAGCTGGATCATCAGCGCCACGCCGCACAGCAGCAGGGCATAGGCGATGGGCATGCCGATGGCCATGGCGCCCAGCAGGGAGCCGAGGAAGATGGTGATGGTCATGGTCCTGCGTCCTCAGCGGCTGGAGGCGGTTTGGGACGGCAGCGGCAATGCTTCCTCCCGGTTGGTGCCCCCCTGGTTTGTGGACTGGTGCGTCCGGTGGCCGCCGGTGTGGGCACCGTGGGCGGTCGCCTCCGGCAGATCCTCCGATTCCGAGACCATCACGAGGTCGGCGTCGGAGATCCTGCCGGTCAGCAGCAGATACATCTCGTGCAGCAGGATGGCGCCGGTCGACAGGCCGAACACCACGCCGATGCCATACAGCAGCCCCATCGACAGGCCGGTGGCCGGCGCCTGCGCGTCCCAATTGATGACGGTCTGGGTCCAGCTGCCCTGCAGCACCAGCCAGGTGACCCACAGCATCAGGCCGCAACTGACCACCGCGCAGACCATCTTTCCGGTCCGCGGCAGCCGCGCCACCAGCGTGTCGACGCCGAGATGCGCCCGTTCGCGCAGGCCCAGGATGGCGCCAAGGAAGCACATCCAGACGAAGAACAGGCGCGACATCTCCTCCGACACCGTGATGCCGCTGTTGAAGGCGTAGCGCAGAACGACGTTGCCGAACACCAGCACCACCATGCCGGCCATGCACAGCGCCATCAGGATCTTGATGAGGGTGAAATAGGCCTCGACCAGCTGTCTCATGCGGTCCTCCCGGTGCCGGCAGTCCCGCCGGCTTGTCTTGTGTCGATTGGGGTCGAGTGTCACGCGGTGATTATCAGGCGACCATTATCCGGCGGCTGGCTGGCCGGCGTCCATCGACGCGAAGTGCGCGCGGATGCGTTCGGCATCGGGGGAAACCCCAGCGAACAGCCGGAAGGCATCCACCGCCTGGAACACCGCCATGCCACCGCCGTCGAGTGTCCGGCAACCGATGGCCCGCGACGTGCGCAGCAATTCGGTCTCCAGCGGGAAGTAGACGATCTCCGCCACCCACAGCTGCGGGTGCAGCATATCGGCCGGCAACGGCAGGCCAGGGAACTTCGCCATGCCCGTCGGCGTCGCGTGGATCAGCCCATCCGCCGCCACGACGGCGGCACGCAGTTCGCCCTGGTCGGCAATCGCCTCGGCCCGCCCCGCTCCGAAACGGGCATTGAGCTGGTCGGCCAGCAGCGCCGCCCGCGCCGGGTCGGCGTCGAAGATGTCCAGCCGGCCGGCCCCGAGATGGAAGGCGGCATGGCCGACCGCCGCCCCGGCGCCGCCGGCACCCAGCAGCACCACGCGGTCCATCGGCACGCTGCCGAGGCCGCGGCGGAAGCCCTCGGCGAAGCCGGAACAATCGGTGTTGTGGCCGACCCGGCGGCCATCCTTCAGCACGACGGTGTTGACCGCCCCGATGGCGCGGGCATCGTCCGACAGCTCGTCCAGCAGCGGGATGATCGCCTGCTTGCACGGGTAGGTGACGTTCAGGCCGGTGTAGCCCATGCGCTCGGCGCCCGACAGCAGCTCCGGCAGGGCATCGGGGCCGATGCCGAGGCGGTCGAGGTCGATCAGCCGGTAGATGCAGCGCAGGCCGAGCGCGTCGGCCTCCCGCTCATGCATCGCCGGGGTGCGCGAGGCCTGGATGCCGGCGCCGATCAGCCCGACGAGGATGGAGTTTCCGGCGGCGGGAGCGGGGGAGGGCCGGGAGATGGCGTTCATTTCGCGGCACTCTCAAGCAGCCGGGTTATGCGCTGGAGGGCCAGCGTGTAGCCCTGGGTGCCGAAGCCGCAGATCACCCCGGCCGCGACGCGCGACACATAGGAGAAGTGGCGGAATTCCTCGCGCCGGTGGATGTTGGAGATATGGACCTCCAGGATGGGAAAGGCGCAGGCCGACAACGCGTCCATCAGCGACACCGAGGTGTGGGTCAGGCCGGCCGGGTTGATGACCAGTCCGTCAACCGTCTCGCGGGCCTCGTGGATCCAGTCGATCAGCACATGTTCGGCGTTGGACTGCCGGAAATCGACGGCAAGGCCCAGCGTCTCGCCGGTGCGGCGGCAGTCGGCCTCGACATCGGCCAGGGTCTCGTGGCCGTAGATGTGCGGCTCGCGCTTTCCCAGCAGGTTGAGGTTGGGTCCGTTCAGGACCAGGATTGGGCGGCTCATGGTGGGGCGTCTCCAAACAAACGCACTGTTTCGTTCATTTTCAGTCGAGATAAAGCTCGGGCCGGGCGCCTTCGCGCAGCTGGGCCTGCACCGCCATGCGCACGGCGGCATTGACCGCGCCGAACTGCCGGTAGCCGGCCCGCCGCTCCACCACCTCGAAGAAGAAGCGGTCGTCGAAGCTGTCGGTGTAGGCGTGCAGGAATTCACCCTGATCGTCGCGGTCATACAGCAGCTCGCGGTCCTTCAGTGCCGCCAGCGCCGCATCGTCCAGCGGGTGCTTGACCGCGAGATCGTCGTAATAGTTGGCGGGGATCGGCAGGAAGGGCGCGCCGGCGGCAAGCCGGTCCTTCACCAGCGCGGCGGCGTCCGCCGTGGCGAAGGCGACATGGTGGACACCGGCACCGGAAGTGGCGCTGACGAAGCGGCCGGTGGCGGTCCGCCGGCTTTCCGAGATGTTCAACGGCAACCGCACGCCATGGCCGGGCTCGGCATCGGGGCTGACCAGCGCCCGGCTGCGGATCAGGCCGTAGGGGTCGGGCAGTTCCCACAGGCTTTCCGGCACGAAACCGAAGACCGTGCGGTAGAACAGAACGAAGCTGTCCATCCGGCCGAAGGGCAGGGCCTGGGCGATGTGGTCGATGCCCAAAAGGGGGCCGGCGTCCTGCGCTGCCGATTCCTCAGTGAACAGGTGGAAGTCGTCTTCCCAGATGCTGCGGCGGGCCTCCTTCTCGTCGACCAGATAGATCAGCGTGCCGTCGGGGGCGCGCACGGCCGGAATGCGGCGTTCGCCGTCGCCGACCCGCTCGCGCCACAGCACGCAGCGCAAGGCTTCGGCGCGGGCGATGGTGCGGGCGGCATCGTCGACCGTGAAGGCCATGGCGCAGACCGAGGGGCCATGCATCTGGAAATGCTCCGACGCGGCGGAGTCCTCCTCGCTGTTCAGCACCAGATTGACGCCACCCTGCCGGTAGAGGTCGACATCCTTGGAGCGGTGGCGCCCGGCATGCCGGAAGCCCAGGCTGCCGAGTAGGGCGGACAGTTTATCCCGTGATGCCGCATCAACGGCGAATTCGAGAAACTCGACGCCGCCGCAGACCGGTGGAGCCGGCAGGCCGGGACCGAACCCGGCCTCGGCCTCCGCATGGATCAGCGAGCGCAGTCCGTCGAGGGCGGTCAGGCGGGCAGGGGCGGCGCGGAACTCGTCGTTGAAGATCTCCAGCGACAGCGGGCCGCGGTACCCCGATGCCAGCACCGCATCGACGAAACCCTGCACCGGCAGTTGCCCCTGGCCGGGGAAATTGCGGAAATGGCGGCTCCAGGACAGCACGTCCATCGACAGCTTCGGCGCGTCGGCCAACTGCACGAAGAAGATGCGGTCGCCCGGCAGGTCGGCGATGCCGGACGGATCGTCGTCCAGCGCCAGCGTGTGGAAACTGTCGACGATCAGCCCCAATGCCGGGTGGTCGGCACGCTGCACGATGTCCCAGGCCTGACGCCAGCGGTTGACATGCCGGCCCCAGGCCAGCGCCTCGTAACCGACGCGCAGGCCGCGGCGCTGCGCCCGCGCCGCCATTTCGGCAAGGTCGGCGGCGGCGCGGGCCGGATCGTCGATGGCCGTTGGCTGAACATTGGAACAGACCAGCACGAGGTCGGTACCCAACTCCTGCATCACGTCGAACTTGCGTTCGGCGCGGTCGAGGTTGCGGGCGCGGATCGGGTCCGGCATCGCCTCGAAATCGCGGAATGGCTGGAAGATGGTGATCTCCAGCCCCAAACCCTCGGCGATGCGGCGGACATCGGCCGGTGATCCGTCGAAAGTCAGCAGGTCATTCTCAAAAATCTCGACCCCGTCGAAGCCGATGGCGGCCGCCGCCTCCAGCTTCTCCGGCAGGGTGCCGCTCAGCGAGACGGTGGCGATCGACTTCTTGAAGGTAAAAGCGCTGGACGGCATCGGAGCCCCTTCGGCAGCGGCATGGTTCGTACACACCAACAAACGTACCAGTTCGTACATTTTGGCGCAAGACGCTTTGCGCGCCGATGATTGATAATCCGAACAACCTCTCTGTTTCAGGGGGCTTTGGGGCTGAACGCCGTGCGATGTTGCGTAGTGCTTTGATATTGCGGATAATACTGCTGCGTGGATCATTTCGTGCGAACCTGGCGGGCGCGCAGCATTCGCTTAAATGGGTCGTGATAGCGGACCAGACCGGGTGCAGGCCCTTCGCCCACGGCGCCCACCATGTCCGCGCAGCAGGGCTTCACTGGCACAAATGGTGGTCCGCTATCGTTCCAATGCCCGTCGGTTCAGTCGTAGTGCGTCGGTCGGCGACCACGCGGTGCAGCGAATGGCGAGATCGAGCGATGGAGGAACCGTCCGTCGCCCGCCTTGCCGGTCTGGACGCCCTTGTCGATGATGGCCGTGCCGCGCAGCAGGACGGTTTCCGGCCAACCCGTCACCTCCATCCCCTCGTAGGGGGTGTAATCGGCCCCATGGTGCATCAGATCCTGGGTGATCGTCATCTTGCGGTCGGCATCCCACAGCACGAGGTCGGCGTCCGCCCCGATGGAGATGCTGCCCTTGCGTGGGGCGAGGCCGTACATGCGGGCGTGGTTGGTGGCCGTCAGGGCGACGAATTCCTGCAGGGAAATCCGCCCCTTCCCCACCCCTTCCGAGAACAGGATCGGCAGGCGGACCTCGACGCCGGGGATGCCATTGGGCACCCATTTGAACGCCGTCCGCTCGCCCTGCTTCTTCTTGCCGGCGGGGCTGTCGAAGCGGAACGGGCAATGATCGGAGGAGAAGACCGAAAACAGCCCCGATTGCAAGCCGGTCCAGCAGGCGTCCTGACTTTCCTTGTCGCGCGGCGGCGGGCTGCACACGTATTTGGCGCCCTCCATGTTCAGGCCCTTCAGGTCGTCCGCCGTCAGGGTCAGATACTGGGTGCAGGTTTCGGCATAGACCTTCAGGCCGCGGCTCTGCGCCCAGCGGATCTGTTCGATGGCGTCGGCGGACGAGACGTGGACGATCATGATCGGCACGTCGACGATTTCGGCGAAGGAGATGGCGCGGTGGGTCGCCTCCCGCTCCACCGGGATCGGGCGGGATTCGGCATGGTAATAGGGATCGGTGCGGCCGGCGCGCTCCAGCCGCTCGGTCAGGAACTTGATGGCGTCATAGCCCTCGGCATGGACCATCACCAGCGCCTTCTCGCGCCGGGCGACGTCGAACACCTCCAGAAGCTCGCGGTCGTTCAGCTTCAGGTCGTCATAGGTCATGAAGACCTTGAACGAGGTGTAGCCGTCCTGCACCAGCGCGGGCAATTCCTGGCCCAGCACCTGTTCGGTGGGATCGGAGATGATGAGGTGGAAGGAATAGTCGGTCAGGCACTGGCCGTCCGCCCTCTCGTGATAGCTCTGCACCGCCGCGCGCAGCGACTTGCCCTTGGGCTGCAGGGCGAAGGGAATGACCGTCGTGTTGCCGCCGAAAGCGGCCGACAGCGTGCCGCTGCGGAAATCGTCGGCCATGATCGTACCGTCATCGCCGTCCTGCGCGATGTGGACATGGCTGTCGATGCCGCCCGGCATCACCAGCTTGCCGGCGGCGTCGAGGATCGGACCCGTCGCGTTCAGCCGTTCGGCCAGGGCCACGATGCGGCCGTCCTTGATGCCGATGTCGCAACGGCTGACGTCCGCAGCCGTGACCACCGTGCCGTTGCGCACCACCAGATCGAATTCAGCCATGTGCCTTATCCCGTTCCAGATGTGATCGGTCGGTCATCCCTCGGTCCTTCCGGTGCTCACCGCCCCACCGGCATGGCGCGGCCGAGCGCCTCAATGAGGCGGTCGACCTCGTCGAGCGTGTTGTAATGGACAAGCGACACGCGGATCACGCCGTTGACCGCGGCCAGTCCCAGCGTCTCGATCAGGCGCTTGGCATAGAAATCGCCGAAGCGGATGCCGATCATCGACGCATCGACCATGCTCACCACCTCGTCGGACCGGCGCCCGTCGACGACGAAGCTGACGGTCGGCACCCGCAGGGTCCGGTCGGCGGCGGAATGGCCGATCACCGTCACGTCGTTGCGCGCGCGCAGATAGGACAGCAGCCGTTCGGCAAGCGCCTCCTCATGCGCGGCGATGGCGTCGAAGGCGGCCTCGATCCTGGCCCGGCGCGGTCCGGTGGCGCCGCAGCGCTCCCCCAGTTCCGCAAGGTAATCGACGATGCCGGTGCAGCCGACGGCGAGTTCGTAATTCACGTTGCCGGGCTGGAGCTTGTAGGGGATCACCGAGCGGTCGATGAAGTAGTGATTCAGGCTGGGCAGCGCCGCCAGATGCTCGTGCTTGCCGTAGAGAACGGCGAAATGCGGCCCATAGACCTTGTAGAAGCTGAAGACATAGTAATCGACATCCCAGCCGGCGACGTCGACCGCCCGGTGCGGGGCATAGGCGACGGCATCGACCAGCAGCCTGGCGCCGTGGCGGTGGACCAGACGGGCGATGTCGGCCACCGGGTTGATGGTGCCGAGGATGTTCGAGGCATGGGTGACGCAGACCAGCCGCGTGCGTCCGTTCAGCAGGGGGTCCAGATCGTCCAGTGACAGCTCCAGGTTGCCCGGCCGGACGGCCCAGGTGCGGATGACGGCGCCTTTTTCCTCCAGCTTGCGCCAGGGACCGATGTTGGCCTCGTGATCGCAGTTCGTGACGACGATCTCGTCACCGGGCCGGATCTGTTCGGCCATCGCCGCCGACAGGGTATAGAGCAGGGCCGTGGTGCTCGGCCCCATGACCACCTCGTCCGGCCGGGCGGCACCGATCAGTTCGGCGATGTCGGCATGGGCGTCGGCGACCCGCGCGCCCGACTGCCGGGATACGGCGTAGCTGGCCCCCAATTGGACATTGCTTGTCAGCAGGTAATCCCGGATGCGGTCGGCGACGCGCGCCAGCGTCTGGGAGCCCCCGGCATTGTCCATGAAGGTCCAGTCGCCGGCGAGTGCCGGGAACTGGGCGCGGACAAAGGACAGATCGAGCGGGGAGGTCGTCACGTTCGACACGGGTTCGATTCCTTCGGACAGGTCGCCGCGGTGTGGTCTGCGACCAGCAGCGGCACGGACAGGGAGACGACGCGGCAGTCGGCATCGGGATCGGGCGCGCGCCACATCATCATGGCGAAGTCGGCAGTCTCGTCGAGAGCCGCAAGCGGACAGTGCCAGACCCCTCCGGCATAGGTGATCGCCTGATCGGGGCCGGCGATGAAGGCGCGGGCGGTTCCGGGATCCGGGTCGCCATGGGCGTCGGCCAGGGCAGCCACCACCAGGAAGCGTCCGCCGGTCATCGGCACGAAGGTCTGGCTGCTCAGCGGGTGCTGCTCCATCGCCGTCACCGCGAAGGGCAGACGCGACGGCGTCAGGCGGTAGAGCGCCAGCACCGGCGGCATGGGCTCGCCGGCGAAACCGAGCCCATGCTCGGCGTCATAGCGGATACCCCGCCCGTCATTGACGACGGACGATCTGCCGATCCCGGCGGCGAGCACGGTGCCGAACGGCGCGAAGACCTCGCCGCTCAGCGGCACCGGCGGAATGATCAGAGGCGCGATCAATGGTTCAGCACCGCTTGCAGGAAGGCACGGGCACGCTCCTCCTTGGGTGCGGAGAAGAAGGCGTCGGGCGCGGCCTCCTCAACGATCTGGCCGCGTTCCATGAAAATCACGCGGTCGGCCACGCGACGGGCGAATCCCATCTCGTGAGTGACGACCACCATCGTGACGCCGGTGCGGGCCAGCGACTGCATGACGTCGAGCACTTCGCCCACCATCTCCGGGTCGAGCGCCGAGGTCGGCTCGTCGAACAGCAGGATTTTCGGTTCCATCGCCAGGGCGCGGGCGATGGCGACGCGCTGCTGCTGGCCGCCCGACAACTGTCCGGGAAATTTGCCGGCCTGTTCGGCGATGCCGACCCGGCGCAGCAGTTCCATCGCCCTGTCCTCCGCGGCCTTCGGCGCCAGCTTGCGCACCCGGATCGGCGCCAGCGCGACGTTCCGCAGCACGGTCATGTGGGGAAACAGGTTGAAGCTCTGGAACACCATCCCGACCTCGCTGCGGACAGCCGCCAGATCGGGGCCGGAACGGACCGCGACGTTGTCCACCAGAACAGTTCCCGAATCATAGGTCTCCAGCAGGTTGATGCAGCGGATCAGCGTCGATTTCCCCGAACCCGACGGGCCGAGCAGCACGACGACCTCGCCTTCCGCGACATCGAGGTCGATGCCGGACAGGGCACAGAAGCTGCCGTACATCTTGCGCAGGCCGCGGATGGAGATGATCGGCCGGGCGGCGGACGGTGTCGTCCCGCCCCGATCCCCTCCTTGCACATCGTCGATCTGCATGTCAGCGGCGCTCCCTGGCGAAGTGTTTCTCAAGCGTGCCCACGGCGCGGACCATCGGCAGGAGCAGGAGGACGTAGAGCGCGGCGGCACCGATCAGCGGGGTCGGGTTCGCCGCCAGCGCCTGGGCCTGGGTCGCCTGCTTCAGCAGGTCCGGCATCGCCACGACGGAGGCGAGCGCCGTGTCCTTCATCACATTGATGCAGTTGCTGGTCATCGGCGGAATGACGATGCGGACGGCCTGGGGCAGGACGATGTCCCCCATCATGCTCCAGTAGGAGAGGCCCAGCGCCTGGCTGGCCTCGAACTGGCCGCGGGGGATCGCCTGGATGCCGGCCCGCAGGATTTCCGCGCTGTAGGCGGCGCTGACCAGGGACAGGGCAGTGGTGGCGGATGCGAAAGGGGAAAGCCGGATGCCGACGAAGGGCAAGGCGTAATAGACGATGACCAGAAGCACCAGGATTGGAATGGCGCGGAACAGGTCGATGTAAAGCACCCACAGCCCGCCCAGGGCCGGCGGGCCGTATAGCCGCAGGAGGGCCAGGATCAGGCCGCCGATCAGGCCGAGCGCGATGCTGAGAATCCCCAGCGACAGCGTCGTCCCCAGCCCCATCAAGAGGAGCGGCAGCGAATCCCACAGGACCCTTCCATTGAAGAAGGTGTCGATCAAGTCCATAAGGCCAAGTCCATGAGACAATGTCCAGGCATGGGGTCCAAGCATGGGGTCCAGGCATGCGCCGGGCACGCGCGGCTCAGGCGCGGCGTACCCGGCCATGGGGTCCGATGATGTTGGGCCGATGGCGGGGAGACGCTCCGCGCTCAGGACTTCTTCGGGATGTCGAGAATCTTGACGGTGCTGCCGTCGGCGTCGGGCTTCACGCCGAACCACTTCTCGTGCAGAGCGGCCAGCGTTCCATCCTTCTTCATCGCAGTGATCTGCTCGTTGACGGCGGGCAGCAGCGGGCTGTCCTTGGCGAGCATCACGGAATAGCGCTCGCCGGTCGGGATGCGCTGGATGACTTTGAACTGCGGCTTGTCCTTGGTGTAGTAGAGCAGAGCCGGAATGTCGCTGATGTAGCCGTCCAGACGCCCGGCCCCGAGGTCGAGCATCGCCGGCTGCAGACCTTCATAGCGGCGGATGTCGCCGAAGCTGTATTTCGCCTGATTCTGGTTGGCCCACATGTCGCCGGTGGAGCCGGTGTCGACCCCCACGGACTTTCCCTTCAGATCCTCGACGCTCTTCGGCGGAGTGTTGGCCCGCACGGTCAGCGACTGGTCGCTGTCGTAATAGGGCTGGGCGAAGGAGACCGAGTCCAGGCGCTTGTCGGTTATGGTGATCGACGAGATCGCCATGGCGATCCGGCCCGACTGGACGGCGGAGAACAGGCCGTTGAAGGGGATGTTGACGATCTCCACGGTCTTGCCCAGGCGCTTGGCCGCCTCGTTGACCACATCGATCTCGAACCCGACGAACTTGCCGGACGCGTCCTGGAATTCCCACGGAACGTTGCCGATGTTGGCGCCGACGGCGAGGTCGGCGGCGCGGGCCGGTGCGAAGCCGCCCCAGACGGTGGCGGTCGCCGCCGCGAGGAGAGCGAGTTTGAGAATCTGTCTGCGCATGGCTGTACCTGCGTCTCCCTGCATGGGTGGAAGAATGCCTGACGCGAATCCCTGAGTGCCGGTGATGTTATTTTGGTCTGATAGGCCATACCGGTCTGACCAGTTGGATTGCACCCCCTTTCTGGTCTATTGTCAAGGCGTCGCGTGGGGCACCCCCGGCATGGCAAGGACAGACAGGAATTGGCAGGATGCGTGGACGGCTGTTGGTGCCACAGGCGGCGGTCGAGAAGATTCGCCAGATCATCGACGAACAGGGGCTGCGTCCCGGCGACCAGCTTCCGCCCCAGCGCGAACTTGCCGAGAGGCTGAGCATCAGCCGCGCTTCGTTGCGTGAGGCGCTGTCGGCGCTGGAAACCCTTGGGCTCATCAGGATCGAGGTGGGGCGCGGCGTTTTTCTCACCGATGGCAAGCCGCCAGACCCGGTCGCCGCCTGGCGCTTTGCCGACCTCTATTCGCCCCGGGAAGTTTATGAGGCGCGGTTGGCGCTGGAACCCCAGGCGGTGCAGATGGCCGCCACCGCCTTGCCGGCCGCGGCATTTGACACGCTTGCCAGCACGCTTGTTCGGATGCGTGCCGCCTTCCAGGCACATGACTTCGTCCAGGCCGGTGTGGAGGACAGCACGTTCCACCGCCTGATCGTCGAGGGATGCGGCAACCGCATGTTCATCGACCTGTTCCGCACCGTCGACGCGGTGGTCGCGGAAATCCAGAGGCTCCCCTTCGCGCAGGAGGATCGTGTGTGGGAAACACTGGAGGAGCATGAGCGGATACTGGAGGCTTTGCGGGCACGCGACAGCGGTGGCGCTGCCCGGGCAATGTCCGACCACATCACCGGGGCCGCCGGGCGGCTCGGTATTCTATTGGGCACCGGAGCCGCCCCGATACCAGCTGCTCGCCGGTCTCCGGTGGAGTTGCCAGAGGCTTGAGCCGCCCCGAGGGCAGTCCATTCCGCCGAGACCACGTCCGCCCGCTGCCGCTGCGAGTGTCGATGCTCGCCGCGGCAGCGGGCGCCGGTCAGCCGGCCAGCCTGGCCTTGATCAGTTCAGCCGTGCGCAGGGTGAGGGCGGCGATGGTCAGGGTCGGGTTGGCGGTGGCGACGGTGGGGAAGGTGCTGCTGCCCAGGATATACAGGTTGTCGTGGTCCCAGCTGCGCAGCTCGGCGTTCACCACCGACCGGGTGGGGTCGTCGCCCATCCGGCAGGTTCCCACCACATGCCCGGCGCCGTAATACTGATAGCGCCCGCCGTTGTAGGTGAAGGTGGTCGGGCCATCGCCCGGTTCCTTGTCGGTCTTCTGCTCCGCTCCCATTGCCTCGAACAGCGCGTCCGCGGTGCGCCGCGCCGCCTCGAACCCGGCCTTGGTGTAGTCGGACAGCGAGTAGGAGATCTGTGGCCGCGGCAGTCCCAGATGATCCGTTTCGGTGGCCGACAGGGTGACACGGTTTTCAGCCTCCGGCGTCTGCTCCACCAGGAAGGCCATGCGGAACTGGCGGGTATAAAGGCCGTTCAGGCTGTCCACCAGCGCCGCTCCGGCCATCCCCTGGTCGAGCACCGACGACATCAGACTGACGGTCGGGTCGCCATAGGGGAAGTTCCAGCCCTCATTGCCGATTTCGATGCGGAAGGCGGCGCGGTCCTTGCGGAAGGCGCCGTCGCGCAGCGACTCGATGCCGGAGGTCGACAGCGGCCCGCGATAGGGATAGACCGGCTTGGAAGCCAGGCCCCAGGCCAGATAGAGCGGGTGGTCCATCAGGTTGCGGCCGACCTCGCCGCTGGAGTTGGCCACGCCATGCGGCGTCCGCCCGCCATTGGTGGACATCAGCAGCAGTTTCGGCGTCTCGATGGCATGCGCGGCCAGGACGTACATCCGCCCCACCGCAGTGCCGGAGGCCACCACGGGGCCCTTCGGGTCGTCGTACTGCACCCAGGCGATGCCGCTGACCGTGCCGTCCGTGCCGACCTGCACCTCGGTCGCCACCGTGCGGTACTGGATGGTGACGTTGCCGGTCTGCAAGGCGGCGTGCAGAGTGATGCTGGGATCGTACTTCGCCTGGATCGGGCAGATCGGGATGCAGTTGGTGTTGCCGCCGCAGGCCCGGCGGTCCTGGTAGGGACGGGAATTGCGGCCGGCCGGCGTGATGGTGACCGTCACCGGATTGCCGTCCAGCTCCAGCCCGTCGACGCCCGCCGCCACATACTGGTCGACCAGCGTGTCGGGCAGCGCCGGCATCGGGTACTCGTAGCCCGGCGGGAAGGTGATGCCCAGATAGGCCTGATCGGCGGCGTCGGCCGACACCCCGATCTCGTGCTCGGCATCGCCGTACCACGTTTCCAGGTCGGTGTAGCTGATCGGCCAGTCGGGCTTGCCGGGGTCGATGTAATGCGTCTGGAAATCGCTGGGCAGCAGGCGCAGGCAGGTGCCCAGCCAGTGCCGCGCGGTGCCGCCGTTGATGCGCTCGTAGGTGCTGCCGAAGGCCAGCGGGCCGGTCTGGATCAGATAGGCCTGCTTCGGGTCCTGCCAGTTGTCCGCCGACAGCGTCAGCACCGTCGGGCGTGGCGCGTTGAGCGTGCCGGGGTCGTTCAGCAGGAAGCGGGCAGGGTCGGCGAACAGGTCGGGCGTGTAGGGCGATTCCGGGACCTTGGCCGGCGACAGGTAGAAGCGCTGCATGTACTCGTTGATGTTCGGCGGCAGGTCGGCGCCGGCTTCGAGGATCAGGACCTTGCGTCCGGCGAGGCCGAGCTGCTTGGCCATCAGGGCGCCGCTGATGCCGGATCCGACGATGACGGCGTCGTAGACCGGAACCGAATCCGCGGGTTCTGGGGTGGTGGTGCTCATGACCGTGGTATCCCTGGGCTGGTTCAGGCGGCTGGTTCAGGTGGACGCGGTGCCGGTGAATTGCGCAAGTGCCGGCGGCTGGGTGTTCCAGTAGCCGAACGCGGAGTCGGCCGACCCCATGGCGTGCGCCTGCCCGGCCTTCCACATCAGCCCCTGGGTGTAGGCATCGGTCGAGAGGACGCGCGGCGTCGGCGGCGAGCTGGTGCTGTAGAGGTCGGCGGTCGCGTACCAGGCGCCGCTGTACCAGGCCAGGATGATCGATCGGGCCATGCGGGCGGTGGGCGTCTCCTTGGGCTGCATCACCGCGGCGATGACGGTCTCAGGGGGCGCCGATTGCGCGGCCAGTGCGGCATATTGCGCCAGCAGCGCCGACAGGGCATCGGCGTCGTCGGCCTTGGCCGCGGCGTAGACCTGATCCTTGAGATTGTAGGTGTCGAAGAACGGGGCGATGACGCTTTCCGCGAAGCCGGTCAGAATGACCGACAGCGCGACGAAGTTGTCCATATCGGAAGTGGGAATGGTGGCGCTCATGGAGGTCGCTCCGGTGTCGGGCAAGGGACGTGAGCAGGGGGCGTGATCGGGAGGCGTGATCAGGGCGCGTGGGCGGCGGGGAAGATCTTCTTCGCGGCCAGCGACAGGATGTAGGTGAAGTCCGAGGGGTGCCCCGCGCTGTCCACCGCATTGTTATGGCAGCCGATGCAGGTGGAACTGCTCTGCGGCACCGTGCCCTGGGTGTAGGTTTCCATGGTGGTGTTTGCCAGGAACAGCGGGAAGGGATAGCCGGTGGGGCTGCCCTGGTTGTCGGGCTGGGTCGGCCACTGGGTGCCGATCAGCTCGTAGTTGGCCCACACGGTGCCGGCCAGCGGTGCCTGCCATTTGGCGTTGATCGTCTTGTAGGCATCGGCGAGCGCGATGATCCGTGTGACCTGCGTCTTATAGCCGCCGGGGAAGGGCTGCACCGCCGGGTTCCATGGCCGCGGCGGCGGCTGGTTGGGCGGACAGTCCTTCGCCGTGCAGGCTGCGTTGTAGTAGTTGTAGGGCCCCTTGGCGGCTCCGGCGTCGACCTGCGCCTGCTCGGGCGCGTTGCGGATGTGTTCAAAGGTGGACCAGACCCATTGTGGGAAGCGCTGAACCTTGTTGCCGACATGCAGCCCAACCAGCCCGACGGTTTCGGCCACGCAGCTGTCCTGTTCCGGCGTTGCGCCGGCGGTATAGACCAGGGCCTTGAGCGTGTGGAACCGGGCAGGGTCGTCGTTCGGTCCCATCACCTTGTAGGCCAGCTTCAGCATCACCGCTCCGTCATAGCCCGGCGCGGTGGCGACCGGCGTGCCCGCGGTGATCGGCCCGGTCTGGAAACTGCCGGGGAAGGTCATGGTTGGCACGGTGGAGTTCGGTGGGGTTGCGGTCGGCTTGTAGGCTGCCTGTCCCTCTTTGGTGGTGAGCCGGTTCCCGACGATGAAGTCGTACATCGGCTTGTTGACCAGGATCTGGAACCGTGTGTAGCGGCCGTTCTGGTCGATCAGCGGACCGGTGTCGAACGGCTGGGTGGAGGCGGTCAGCAGGTCCGGCGTCTTGCCGACCATTGACAGCAGCGTCCCGGCCGGCAGGCCCTTGCAGGCCGCCGGCAGCGGCGGACTGGCCCCCCATGCCGGCGGATTAGCCGTCATCAATGCGAACGCGTCCATCCAGCCCTGCCAGACCGCCGGGGCGTCGCCGCCGTAACCCTTGCCCTGGCCGATCGCGGTGCCGTCCGCCGGCCAGTTCAGCGCGATGAAGCTCTGCCAGGAGAAGGTGTCGAAGCTCTCCTGGATCAGAGACGGCGTCATGGTGGCCGGCAGTGCCGGGTTCATCTTCTGCGAGGTCGGCGCGTCGCATGGCATCAGCGGACTGAGCGCTGCCGGATCGACGAAGGTGTTGGCGTTGCAGGTGACGGGTTGGGAATACGGGTCGGGTATCGCCTGTGCCAGGACAGTGCCGGCGGGCAGCAGGCCCAGGCCGATGGCGCAGAGAACATGGGTCGTGGAATGTCGCATGGATGGCCTTTCCTGGCTGCGTACCGAAGGTCTTGTCTGAAAAGACGGAATGGGATTGGTGCAAGTGCGGTGTCGCGTGGCGACTGGAGGCATCCCGGCTCTCCGCCTTTTTTCTGGATTTTCAGAAAGAATGTTCTTGATAAGAAAACCCGGTCAACGGGAAACAACACTTAGAAACTATTTAATGCATACGTGTTGTGTCACGCAGGCATTCTATGAATACAATTGAATTCATGCTGATGCCGAGTATTTTTCTGACGTGATCTCGATGTGTCATGCGACGTCGCATGAAGTACATTAATTTCCATAACATATCTTATGCATTTTTTAATACGCCTCCGCATTGCCTTCACAATGGTGACAAGCGGGTTCGCCGTGTGCATCTGCTTCAGGGCCTTGCAAAAGAAGCGCAGAGCGGTTGCCACCATCCCTGCGGAGAAAGAATCGCAGCGCCACCACTTGACCATGTCAATTGCATCGCGAAAATCGCGCAATACGCTTCAGGTAATGGTGTACTAAACCCATAACGCGTTGGTCCATTGGAACAGCATGCTAAAGGAGGAAAGCCATGGCGCATGGTTTTGCGGTTGCGAATCCGATCCCGGGCTCCTCCATCGGCCTGATCGCGCCGCCAGGGGACGGGACCGAGCTGATCGACTGGACCGGCGAACGCGTCGACGCAATTCGCGATCTGCTGAGCGAGCGCGGAGCGCTGCTGTTCCGTGGCTTTGCCTCCACGCCGGTGGACGGGCTTGAGCGCTTCCTGCGTCTGTTCTCCGGTCAGCTGCTTACCTACATGAACCAGTCGACGCCGCGAACGCAGGTGAACGGCAACGTCTATACCACCACCGAATATCCGGCCAACCACACGATCCCGCAGCATTGCGAGATGGCCTACCACCGCGACTGGCCGATGTTGCTGGCCTTCCAGTGCGTCGTGCCGCCGGAGACCGGCGGCGAGACGCCGCTGGCCGACATGGATCGCGTGACCGCCCGCATCGGCGCCGACCGCATGGCGAAGTTCCGCGATCGTGGCGTCATGTATGTGCGCAATTACGGCCATGGCGTCGATCTGCCCTGGCAAAAGGTGTTCCAGACAGACTCCCCCGCCGAGGTGGAGGAGTACTGCCGTGCCAACGGCATGGAGTTCGAGTGGAAGGAGGACGGCCTTCTGCGCACCGCGCACGCCTGCCAGGGCACGGCCCGCCATCCGCGCACGGGGCGCGAGGTGTGGTTCAATCAGGCGAACCTCTTCCACGTCTCCAGCCTGCCGCCCAATCTGCAGGAGGCGATGATCGCCATGTTCGGCGAGGATGACCTGCCGCGCAACGCCTACCACAACGATGGCAGCGCCATCGACCCCGCCGATCTCGACGCCGTGCGTGCCGCTTTCGATGCGGAGACGGTGGCTTTCCCCTGGCTGGCTGGCGACGTGCTGCTGATCGACAACATGCGCTACTCCCACGGCCGCAATCCCTTCACCGGCAGCCGCCGGGTGGTTGTCGCCATGTGCGACGCCCACAGCGCTGTCGCCCGGTGAGTCCGGCAGCGCCCTTCCCCCCTGACCGGGAGAAGGGCGCTGCCGCATCGGCGATCAGCCCGCCATCGATTCCGCAGCCAAGGCGGCGTCCAGCACGCGCAGCACCTGCGCGAGATGCGGCGGGTGGAACATCGAGTAATGGTCGCCCGTCACACGGTGCACCGTCACCCGCCCGCTGGTCAGCGCGGTGAACCCTTGCATGCAGGCCGGTTGCGGGTTGTCGATCGCCTCGATGGCGGTGATGTCGGCGGCGACCCTGCCCTGTGCGGCGTATCCCGTCAGCAGACCCGCGTTGTGTCCGGCCAGCCGCTCCAGCCGCGCCACTTCGGCGGGCGACAGGTTCTCCGTGAGAATCGACAGCACGCGATTCCAATAAGGCTGGGCGCGCAGCTCGGAGAAGCTGGTGAAGGGGGGCTCCGTGTCGGCCGGGCGGCCGGGCGCCGCGTCGATCAGCACGAGCCGCACCGTGCGCCCCGCCGCTTCCAGCCGACGCCCGGTTTCCAGCGCCACATGCGCGCCGAACGACCAGCCGACCAGCCGCAGCGGCCCTTCCCCCTTCAAGGTTCCCGCTTCGGCGGCGAAGCGATCCGCCAGCGCGTCGATGGAAAGTGCGAAGGCTTCCTCGCGATCGAAACCGGGGCACTGCACGCCCCAGCAGGTCACCTCGGACTTCAGCGCCTGAGTCAGCTCCTTGTAGAGCGTCGAGGTACCCAGCACCGCCGGCAGGAACAGCGCCGCCGGCGCGCCGGCCGGCGCCGTACGGAGCACGAGCGCCTTGCGGGCCGTAGCGCCCTGCCCTGCTCCCCGCCCCATTCCTGCCGCTGCGTTGTCGAGCAGAACTGCGAGGCGGCGGATGGTCGGGTTGTCGAACAGGTCACGGATGGTGATGGTCTTCTTCAGCCCGGTGCGGATCTTGGCGATCAACAGGATCGCCTTGATGCTGTGGCCGCCCAGCGCGAAGAAATCGTCGTCCAGCCCAATGGACTCGACGAACAGGATCTCCTTCCAGACGGCGCGCAGCGCCTCTTCGGTCGCGGTGCCGGTTTCCGCCGGTGTTGCAACGGGTGGCCGGGCGCGGCTGTGCTCGGTCAGAGCGGTCCGGTCGATCTTGCCGTTGGCCGTCATGGGGAAGCGGCCCACCATCACGAAATGGCTGGGGATCATCGGTTCCGGCAGCCGCTGGGCGAGGTCGGCACGCAGGGCCGCCGGGGTCGGCGGTCCGCTGCCGTCACGGGCGATCAGGAAAGCGGTCAACTCGGCCTGGTGGGGGCTGCTGCGGTCAATCAGTACGGCGGCATCCTTGATGCCGGCGGAGTCGCGCAGCGCCGCCTCGATGCCGCTGAGCGCCATACGGTGGCCACGTATCTTCACCTGATCGTCACGCCGGCCGAGGAAGACGATGCTGCCATCCGCCTGCCACACCGCGAAGTCGCCGGTGCGATAGACGCGCTCGCCACCCAGCCAGGGCAGAGTGGTGAAGCGCGCGGCGTCGGCCGGAGTGGGGCTGGTGTAGCCCTGCGCCAGCGATTCCCCGCCCGCCAGCAGTTCGCCCGGCACGCCCGTCGGCACCGGGTTCAGCGTGTGATCGACCAGCAGCACGCGCGCTCCGGCGATCGGCCGGCCAATGCGTTGCGGCGCGCCCGCGACGCCGATCAGGTCATCGAGTGGACCGGCGACGCAGCCGATGGTCGCCTCGGTCGGGCCGTAATGGTTGTAGATGCGCAGCTCCGGCCGCAGCAGCCGCCTGAGCGCCTGCAGATCGTCGAAGTTCTGCGGCTCACCGCCCAGCAGGACCAGCTTCAGGGCCTCGGCCGCGGCGAAGCGATGCCCGGCCGGCGAAGCCAGCAGCATGTTCAGGTAGGACGGTGTCGCCTTCAGGAAGGTAACGCCGTTGTCGACCACTACCTGCATCACCCGTTCGGGGTCGCGCCGCTCCTCCTCGTCCAGCAGGGTCAGGCAGCCACCCAGCAGAAGCGCCCCGAACACGCCGGTATAGCCGAGGTCGAAGGCGGCGGAGGTGACCAATGCCGTTGCGTCATCGGGACCGATGCCCAGGTCGCGGCGCAGCCAGCCGACATAGTTGAGCAGCGAGCGCTGCCCAACCTTCACGCCCTTGGGCTCGCCGGTCGTGCCGGAGGTGTAGATGATGTAGGCGGGCGCGTCCTCCGGCACCGGCGGCAGCGGCATGCCGCTCCCGGTTTCCGGCACGGTCTTTTCCAGCAGGCTTCCCACTGGCGACAGCGCAACCAAAGGCACGCTCCCTGCGGCCTCCGTCACCTTGTCGGGCGACGGCGTGAGGAACACCGCGGCATAGCTGTCGGCCAGCATGTGGCGCAGGCGCTTCGGCGGCGTGGCCGGATCGACGGGGACGAAGGCCGCACCCAGCATCAGGCAGGCGAGCATGGCGCGCAGCATCGGCTCGCCGGGCTCGGCCAGGATGGCCGCGGCGCTGCCGGCGGTGAGGCCGTGCTCACGGTGCAGATGGCGGGCCAGCGCTTCGGCGCGGTCCTGCAACGCGCGGTGACTGAGCGTGCCGTTGCGGCTGCGCACCGCCGGGCGGTCGCCACCGGTCGCGAGCACGGCGGCCCGCAACTCCGGCACCGTGGCGGCGATGCGGGCGGCAACGGGGCCACGGCTCCAGGAGTCGAGGATTGTGGCGCGCTCCGCGCCGGTCAGCGGCGACAGCGCGTCAAGCGGCCGGTCGGGCTCCGCCGCCACCAACGATGCCAAATGGGCGAGCCGGCCAGCCAGCGCCTCCACCGCCGAGGGATCGACGGCGCGGGCGTTGTATTCGAATTCCACGCGCAGACGGTCGCCAGGAACGGCGCGGACGTAGAAGTCGTAGTTGTTGGTAAGAAAAACGTCGATGTCGCCGATGGTCACGCCGGGCGCCAGTTCCTGCGTGTCACCGTGGAAGCGCTCGTCCAGCGGGTAGTTTTCATAGACGAAATAATGCCCGAAAAGGCCGGCACGCAGGGCGCTGCGGGCCTGGATCTCGGCCAGCGGTGCGTGCACGTTGTCCAGCCAGTCCAGCGCCTCGCCGCGCATGCGGCGCAGCAGATCGCGCAGACTTTCCCCCGCCTCGTAGCGCACGCGCAGCGGCAGCATGCCGATGCAGGGGCCAACCATGGTCTCGCTGCCGGCCAGATCGGGCGAGCGGGTCGAGGCGACGCTGCCGAACACCACGTCGCGGGTGTTGTTGTGCTTGGCCAGAACCAGCCCCCACAGGGCCTGCAGCAGCGTGTTCGGCGTCACCCCCTGCTCCTGGGCCAGCGTCCGCAGGCGGGCGGTGAGATCGGGTTCGAGGCGAAGCTCGTGCGTCCGCGGCGCGCGCGCGCCGGGCAGCGGCACCGGCCGCTGGCACGGCAGGTCGAGCGCCGTCTCATACCCCGCCAGATAGCGCGTCCAGAAGGCCAGCGGACCCTCGCCACGGCGGGTTTCCACCCACTGCACGAAGCTGCCGAACTGCAAGGCCGGCCGCTTGTCAGGCATGCGCCCGGCGGCGAAGGACTGATAGGCGTCCACCAGCTCTTCCTGCACGATGCCGATGCACCAGCCATCCATCAGGATGTGATGGAAGCTCCAGACAACCGCATGCTCGTCCACGCCCAGGCGCGCGCAGGCAACCCGCATCAGCGGCCCGTGGTCGAGCGCCAGCGGCCGGCGGCGCTGCTCCTCCACGAAGGCCGCCAGGGCGGCCGCCCGGTCCGCACTCTCCGCCCCGCTGAGGTCGAGCCGGTCGAGCGCGAAATCGCGCGCCTTCAGCACCACCTGCAACGGCCGTTCATTGCCGGCGACGCGGAACACGGTGCGCAGGATGTCATGGCGGGCGATCAGGTGGCGCCACGCCGCCTCGAAGGCGTCGATGTCGAGGGGGCCGCGGACACGAAACGCCAATTGCTGGAAATAGGCGCGCGGCTCGTCGGCGATGGCGCCCTGATCGACAATGTCATGGTAGAGAATTCCCTCCTGGAATGGGGTCAGGGGGTAGACGTCCTTGATGTTGTCGCGCGTGAGCATTGGCAGGGTTCCGCTCGAACGATGGGGGCTTGGAAGCATGGGCTGAGGCCGATGCCGATCGGCATCGACGAAATGGTCGGAGGCAACCGGCATGGCGCGCTCACGGTTTGTTGCCGAGGGTGCCGTCCAGCGTCCGGCGGACCGTGTCGAACAGGTCGGCGGTGCCCGCCACGCCTTCCAATGGCGAGAGCACCGGTGGCAGCGGCGCACTTTCGGCCGGCACCACACCTGCCGTCTTGTCCGTTCCCTTATCTGCTGCCTTATCCGGGCTGCTCGCCGGCGCCGGGGTGGACCGGGAGGGAGCGGGGTGGATGGCGGGGGGCTGCTCGTCCATCGGCAGATTGTTGCCGTGCAAGGACAGGTCGAGGGTGCCGGTGGTCGCCTCCGACGCGGAGGGTTCGGCAGGCGGACGTTTGCCGGCGGTCGGCTGGTCGTTGGTGTTGAGGATCAGTGGCAACCCGTTCTGGCCGCCGATCACCACCACCTTGGCGTTGTTCGACAGGGCGAGACGCAGCGTCGCCTCGATGCCGCGCCATTTCAGGTAGTTTTCCGAAATGCCGGCCTGCACCGTCTCCTGGAACTGGCGGATGCCTTGCGCCTCGATGGCCTTGCGCTGGCTCTCGAAACGCTCGCGCTCCAGGCGGAAGGTGTATTCCTGGACCAGTTGGTCCTGCTCCTCCTTGCGCTCGATTGCGGCACGGACGCGGTCGGGCAGCACCACGCCGCTTATCAGCACGTCGGCCAGTTCGATGTAGTTGTCGGAGTCGAAGGGACCACCGGGCACGGCGCTTCCGGCCTTGTGATCCGCGGGTGCGGCGGCGTCCGGCGTCGGCGGGCCGATGAAGACGTTTCCTGTGTCCGGGTGGGGCTGGGCGGCGGAGATCTGGTTCTTGTTGCCGGTGCTGATCACACCCTCGTAGATGTCGTTCTGGAGCTGCACACGGTGCACGCCGTAGATCTCGCGCGCCAGATACTTCGATACCTCGCGCCGGACGACGGAACCGATGCTCGGCACCAGCAGCACCTCCACATATTTCGGCCCCACCGTCTTGTGCAGGTAGCCCAGCGTGTCGGGATTGGGGTTGAAGCGGAAGGTGGCGGTCAGCTTGATGTGCAGGCCGTCGCTGGCGATGGCCTCGTACTCCTCAGTCTTCACCTGAAGGCGCATATCGTAGAAGGTGACCTTGTCCCATGGCCAGATCACCGAGATGCCTTCCTTCAGCGTGGTCTTAACGTCGGTGCCGCCGCCGAACCGGCGCCAGATCACCCCGGCATAGCCGGTGGGGACGTTGACCAGCATGTTCGGGGCCAGATAAACCGCGACGAACAGGAAGACCAGCGTGCCCAGCAGAAGGTCGCGCCGGTGTGCCGCGCCCCATGACCGCAACCACCTGACCGGTGCGGCGCGCGCAAGGCGGGCGTATGGGGTTGCGGAGGCGGCGGGGGCTGCGTGGTCGGTCATGATCCTGGGGTCTGCTGCGGCGGAAGCGGTCGGTCGGTGGCTGGTCCGCTCATCGCGACGATGGCGGCAGCGGGTGCCAACGGGAGCCGCGCTGCATATCCTTGTTCAGGACCGGAGTGGCGATGACGAGGATGAGCAGCGACAGCAGCGGCGACAGCACCATCGACAGGAGGAAGTACAGGAAAAAACCGCCGCGCTGACCGATGGCGAACAGCCCGACCAGTATGCACAGCGCGAGGTAGATGAGTTGTCCCATTATGGCGCCTCCCAAAGCAGACCGGATCCGGACGCGTCCGGCACAAACACCGCTGGGGTGCGTGCACGCGCAGCGCACGCACCCCAGGGAACGGATCATCCGTGCGGAGGCCGTACCGACGGTTGGCTATGTCAGTTCACGGCGGGCGTGGGCTTGAGATCCTTCTTCGCCGCCTTGTCCTCGGTGGCCTTCTCGACGATGGAGTGCGCGTCGTGCTTGGCCTTCGCGAGTTCCGTCTCGAAGTGCTTGCGCAACGACTCGATGTTGAAGTCCAGCAGGGTGCCGCCGGTCGCGAAATGGGTGGTGAACACCCGGCCCAGGGCCAGCGTGGTGGCGGCGGCCAGCGACGGCATCACCGCCATGCCGGCCAGCGACCCGATCACCGGGATCGACTTGGCCAGCGAGCCCAGGGCGCCGGTGCTCAGCAGGAACGGAACGCCGCCGCCCAGCAGGGCGCTGATCGCGGCGCGCATGCGCTCCTTCGGGAACGGCACCTCGAAGAGGTCGGCCAGTTCATGGAGCATCTTGTACTGAGCGGCGGTGATCGCCGCCAGATCGACGCCGGGAACCGGGATCAGGCCGAGTCCGGCGGCCCATTTGGCGTGCTTGGCGACGATGTCGTTGGCCTGGCGGTCGATGCCGACATCGGCCTGCAACTCTTGCGGTTCGGTGTGGGGCGTGGTGTCGTGTTGATCGTTGGTCATGGAACTGTTCGTCCTTCACGTCAGGAGGAGAGGCCTAGCGAAACCATTGGGAACGGCGTGCTCAGAAACGGATGCGCACACCGGCATTGAAGCGATGGTCGGTGTACCTGCTGGAGAACTCGCCACCGTACGAGGCGAACATGCCGACATCGTCCGCCGCCTTGGTCTCCAGCCGTGCGGCGACCGGGAACACCCAGCCGTCGGCGTCGTTGCCGCGGACGCCGAAGGCCGTGCCCAAGCCCGACAGGCGCACGGTGGCGTCGCGCCCGCCCAGCATGGTTTCGTGGGCCACGCCGGCCCGCAGTTCGGTGAACAGGATGCCGCCGTCCACGTCGAAAGTCCGGCGCACCGCCAGCGACGCCTCGGAGCGCAGCTGGCTGGCCGACCGGCTGTCGACGCTGAGCGACCCTGCGCCGGCACCGGACTCGGTATAGCCGTCGCTGTGCAGGTGCGACCAGGACAGCGCAAGGCGCGGCACCAGTGTGGCGGTTTCGGCGTCGAAGGCCCGGCTGACGGCCAGCCGCGCCGCCACGCGCGCGTCGTCATAGCCGCCGGTCGCCTGAAGCAGGGTGCCGCCGACGAAGGTCGGGCGCTTGGTGTCGTTGTTGCCGAAGCCGGCCAGCAGCGAGGCGTCCATCGTGTAGTCTCCGACCTGGGCGACGCCGTACAGGCCGGCATAGTAGGCATGGGACTCCAGTTCGGCGCCGCTGCCGTCCCGGCCCTTGGAGTCGAGGTCGTGATAGGCGACCATGCCGCCCACCCCCACGCTGTCGGTCACCGCCACGTCCGCACCGACCGCGATGCCGATGCCGTGCGCATTGGCACCGGCCTCGCCGTCCTTCGACGCGAGCTGGCCGACATTGTAGAACGCCTTGCTCCACAGCGCAGCACCGCGATCGCCGCTCAGTTCCACCGGCGCGCGCGGCACCACGTTGACGATGTCGCGACCGCTGCCGGATCCGCCTCCGGTGTCGGTCATGGTCGGCCCCTTCGTCTCAGGCAGACCGGCGACCGTCACCGGCCGGCTGCGCCCGGCGAAGGCGGAAGCGCGCTCCTCCAGCGTGTCGAGGTGGCGCGTCATGCCCAGCATGGCGGTGCGCGTCCCCTGGTCGATGGAGATCGGGTTGACCGTCGCCACCTGGACGCCGGCGGACGAATAGCTGGCGCCGACCGCCGTGCGGTCGGTCGAGGTCACCGAGGCGAAGGTGCCGGTCAGGTTGCCCGCCGAAAGCACCGGGTAGACCCCGTCGGTCGCCGTCCCCGCGGTCACGCGCAGCGCACCGCCGTTCAGGGCCGCGGGTCCGGCGACGAACAGCAGGTCGCTGCGTCCGCCAGACGCTGTCTCAACCTCCAGCGTGGTGTCGGCGCCGGTGTAGCTGCCGACCGTCAGCATGCCGATCCCCGGCCCCGGGGCCACGACGCCGCCACCACCGACCGAGCCGGTGATGACGCCAGTGCCTTCCAGCCGGGTGGCGCTGCCTGCCATGGGCACGTTGCCGGTGATGGTGCCGTCCACGCGCAGTTCGTTGGCCCCGCCGCCCAGGGCCACGTCACCCTGCACCGACGCGGTGCTGGCGATGGTCACCCGGTCGGCGGCGTCGCCGCCCCGGATGGCGACGGTGTTGGCGCCGTAGGCCAGGATGCTGCCCTGCACAGTCACAGCGTTGCCCGAACCGCTCATGCGGATGGCGTCGGAGGACACGCCGGTCATTTCGATGATCGAGCCCGGCTGCAAGGTCAGCGTGCTGCCGCCTGTGAGATCGATGCCCGCCATCTGGCTGCCGAAGAAGGAGATGGAGGGGCGCGCCACCTCGGCGTAGGTCATGGTGGAATCGCTGGTGAGCACATAGTTCCCGATCGTCCGGTTGGACGGCGCGACGGTGAGCGCGCCGTTGTCGACCGTGATCGGCGCCGTGCGCACGCTGTCGCCGGTGCAGGTGGCGCTGCCGCCCGCTATCAGGCTGGCGGTGCCGAAGCCGGTGCAGGAGCCCTGCGCCTCCATGGCGATG
This sequence comes from Azospirillum sp. TSH100, assembly GCF_004923295.1. Taxonomy (NCBI): domain Bacteria; kingdom Pseudomonadati; phylum Pseudomonadota; class Alphaproteobacteria; order Rhodospirillales; family Azospirillaceae; genus Azospirillum; species Azospirillum sp. TSH100. The sequence continues at coordinate 608,697 of NZ_CP039637.1, read as the reverse complement.
CGCAGGTTGCGCTCCAGCGCCCACAGGATCGCCACGGAATTGAAGTTGCCCTGGCTGGTGATCGCCGAACCGTAGAGGTTGGTCGCGCCATACAGCGGATACCAGGAGGCGGCATTCGCCTGTCCGCCTGAGAAGTCGACGGCGAAGGCCACGTCCAGCGTCGGGCTGTAGAAGATCGAGGTGGTGTAGCCGCCGATCTCTCCGCTGTGGCCGATCAGCTCGGTGCCGGTGCCGACCGAAGGCATATAGTAGATCGCCAGACCGTAGCGCCCCGGGATGCCGCCGATCGAACCTGGAATCGGCGCGTACAGACGCTGGAGCTGGGTGGCGGGGGAGAGCAGGCCCTGGGCGTCGGTAGCCAGCTGGCGCAGCCACACCAGTTCGTCCGGCGCGGTGGAAATTATGGCGCCTGCCGCCCATGGCACCTTCGGGTCGGCGAAGGTGACGTTGTAGCTCGTGTTGTTCGAGCCGCCATAGACGCTGGCGGTGTTCATCACATATTGCGCGTTCTCGGCATAGGAAGCCGTGAACAGGTTGTTCGTCGGAAACACCGTGTTGGTCAGGCCCAGCCGCTTGATGATGCCGTCGTTGACCAGAGTCTCGATGCTGCGGCAACCGCCTGCGGTCTGGCATGACGCCCGCTCGGCGATGAGGCCGAGGATGGCGAAGTTGGTGTTCGAGTAGCTCATCTGGCCGATCGTGCCATAGGTCTGGTTCGGCGTTTGAACCACGGCCTGCACGAGCTGCGATGGCGTGTAGTTGGCGGTGGCATAGGGGCCGTTGGGACTGGAGAAGTTGCTCCATTCCTGAAGGACGGTGGCGTTCGCCTGGTGCAGCGACTGCGCATTCAGATAATCCGGGATGCCGCTGGTCATGCTCAGCAGATTCCGGATGGAGATCTGATCGCTGTTGGGGATTTTCAGCTCCGGCGCCCACTTGGCCAGCGTGTCGTTCAGGTTGATCACCCCCTGGTCAACCAATTGCAGCACGGCGGTTCCGGTGAAGGTCTTGCTGTGGCTGCCGACGCGGAATTGATCGTTCGGGCTCAGCGGCTGCGTGCGCGCAGCGTCGCGATACCCGCCCGCCCCGAGCCACGTCTGCCCATTGCCGAAGCCGACACCGACGCTCACCCCCTGGAACGTCCCCTGCGAGGCGGTCATGTCGACCACGGACTGTAGCACGCGGGAAAGCTGCGTCGGGTCGGCGGCCTGCGCCTGATCGGCGACGCCAACGGCGAACAACGCCACCCCCGCCAGGAGGTGACGCACGAAAGCCCTATCGCGTTGGTTTGCGGCAGGGGAGGGCCGGTCGTTCAATGGCATCGGGCTCATCCCTCGATCACCAAATAAAGGGGAATGGTTATATTTGAGTATGAATAATTATCTTGCAGAGCAATCAGTTGCTTCTGACAAGTTCATTGACAAATTCGCGCTATAACGTCACTAGAAGAAAAATATATCTACCTATTTTGATCCAATCAAGAGATTATGCGTCGCGTATCCCGGAGAACGCATGAGGGTATACTGCAAAAAATTGCATGCAGCGGTGTGGGTTTGCTGCTGCGCATGAAAAGATACAATGATTATGACAGATTTTTTCTCGCATATTCCTATATGTAGATTGATGCATCTCAGCGTATGCAAGGTACGCTGCGCTCCAACCCCAGCCCCGCAGCTCCGATGACTGACCGCAATATTTCCGAAAAGAATTCCTTTCTGACGGCAGCCGCGGTCGTTCCGCTCGGCGCCACCCTCACCGCCTCGCTGGCGACAAGCGCCGATACCTGCCGCGGGCTCACCTACGTGCTGTCGAGCAGGGAGGAGCGGCAACTGCCCTACTCCGCCCTGCTGGAACGGGCGCGCCGGTGGCTGGGATTGCTGCAGGACCGCGGCGTGCGGGAAGGGGACGAGATCGTCCTGGTCACCGACGACCTGGAGTTGTTTACCGCCGTCTTCTGGGCTTGCATCCTCGGACGGATCATTGCGGTGCCGGTGTCGACGCCGACCAATGACGAGGGTGCGCTGAAGATTCTCAATGTGCTGGGCGTGCTGAACGGCCCGTGGCTGCTCTCTGATCAGGCGCTGGAGGACCGGCTGGCCGCTGCGGCAGCCACGGCCGGCGGGCACGGGGCGGAAATACTGACGCGCATGGCCGGACGGGTTCTGGCCATGGCCGGGGCGGAGGTGGGAGGCCGGCTCGCCGACCCGGTGCCGGTCACGCCCGACGATGTTGCGATGATCCAGTTCTCTTCCGGCTCGACCGGCAAGCCGAAGGGCGTGACCCTGGCGCACGCCAACCTGATCGCCAATGTGCGGGCGATCATGCATCACATGGGGCCGTCGGGGTGCGACGCGCGGCTGCTCAACTGGATGCCGCTGACGCACGACTTCGGCATCATCTGCTTCCATATCCTGCCGGTGGTCTGCGGACTCGACCACTGCCTGATCCCGACCAAGCTGTTCATCCGTAACCCGCTGGTGTGGATGCAGAAGACCTCGGACTTCCGCGCCACCCTGCTGGGCGGCCCCAACTACTCCTACCGCCATCTGCTGAAGCGCTTCGACCCGGCCAACCCGCCGGACTGGGACCTCGGCTGCGTGCGCGCGGTTATCAACGGCGCCGAGCCGATCGCCTGCGACCTGATCGAGGAGTTCCAGGCGGCGATGGCCCCCTACGGCTTTGCGCCGGGCGCCATGATGCCGTCCTACGGGCTGGCCGAAGGTACGCTGATCGTCAGCATGACGCCGGTGGGCGCCGGCCTGTCGTCGCACGCGGTGGACCGTGGCACCGTATCGCCCGGCCTGCGGGTGCAACCGAACGACGACGCCTCCAGCCTGGAGCGGATCGTCTTCGCCGATGTCGGCACGCCGGTGGCGACGGCAGGGGTGCGCATCGCCGCCCTGGACGGCACGCCCTGCCCGGACGGGACGGTGGGCAGAATCCAGATCAGCGGGCCGAGCGTGATGCGCGGCTATTACAACAACCCCGAAGCAACGCGCGCCGTGATGTCGGAGGACGGCTGGCTCGACACCGGCGACCTCGGCTACCTGCGCGGCGGGCGTCTGGTCATCACCGGCCGGCGCAAGGATGTGATCATCCTCAACGGCGTCAACTACTACCCGCAGGACATCGAACGGGTGGCCGCCGAGGTGCCCGGCCTGGACCTCAACATGGTGCTCGCCTGCTCGGTCCCGATGCCGGGGGAGGAGCGCGAGGGACTGGCGCTGTGCCTGCTTCACCGCAAGAGCCTGGAGTCCCTGATCCCGCTGGCGGAGCAGGTGGGGGACCGGGTGGTCCAGAAGATCGGCGTCTCCGTCGATTTCTGCCTTGCCGTGCCGAAAATCCCCAAGACCACCAGCGGCAAGGTGCAGCGTTTCCATCTGGTGGAGCGTTTCAAGGCCGGCGCGTTCGACGAGCAGATCGCCACTCTGCACCGCCTGTCGGCCTCGCGCGGCGTCGCGTTGCGCGACGCCTGGACGGCCGGTGACCGGGCCGCCCTTCTGGCCGCGCTGGCGGCGGAGGCCACGCGCATCACCCCGGCCGGTCCGGTCGGGACCGACAGCGCACTGATGGACGCCGGTTTCACCTCGCTGCGGCTGGTGGAGTTTCTGAACCGCATCAACCGCGCCCTCGGTCTGGCCCTGCCGGTCACGGTGATGTTCGACCATCCGACCCTCGCCGCCCTGGCCGACCGCCTGCTGCACGAGGAACGCCCCGTTGCAGCCGACGAAGAGGTGCCGGTGACCCTTCTCCCCGAGTCGGTCCCCGCGGCGCGAAAAGAGCCCACGGCTGTCCGCGACGCCATCGCCGTGGTCGGCATGGGCTGCCGGCTGCCGGGCGGGGCGGAGACTCCGGACGCGTTCTGGGACCTGCTGCGCCGGGGCGTCGACGCCACCGGGCCGTTCCCGGACGACCGCTGGCCGGCGGCGCTCAATGGCGCGGCGACCACCGACCGTGGCGGCTACCTCAGCGGGCTCGACCGCTTCGATGCGCGCTTCTTCAACATGACGCCGGTGGAGGCGGAGGCGCTCGACCCGCAGCAGCGCCTGCTGCTGACGGTGAGCTGGCAAGCGTTCGAACATGCCGGTATCGATCCGACGCGGCTGAAGGGCTCGCGCACGGGCGTGTTCACCGGGATCAGCGGGGCGGACTATGTGCAGGCGCAGGCGCGCACCGGCGCGCTGTCCGACATCGGCCCGTATGCCTTCACCGGCAGCGCCACCAGCGTCGCGTCCGGCCGGCTGTCCTTCTTCTATGGGTTCGAGGGGCCGAATCTGGCGGTGGACACCGCCTGTTCCTCCTCCCTGGCGGCGGTTCATCTGGCGGTGCGGTCGCTGCGCGGCGACGAATGCGATCTGGCCTTGGCCAGCGGCGTCAACCTGCTGCTGAGTCCGGAGATGCAGGTCGTCCTGTCGCGCATGAACGCGCTGTCGCCCGACGGCCACTGCAAGAGCTTCGACGCCGCGGCCGACGGCTATGCCCGCGGCGAGGGCTGCGCCGCGGTGGTGCTGAAGCGGCTGGACGACGCCCTGCGTGACGGGGACCGCGTGCTGGGTGTGATCCGCGGCAGCGCCATGAACCATGACGGCGCCTCGAACGGCCTGACCGCCCCCAGCGGCAGCGCCCAGCAGGCGGTGCTGCGCGCGGCGCTGGCCGACGCCGGGGTGGCGCCTGACGGCGTGGACTATGTCGAGGCGCACGGCACCGGCACCCCGCTGGGCGATCCGGTGGAGGTGATGGCGCTGGCCGCCGTCTATGGTGACGGGCGCCCGGCCGACCGGCCGCTTCTGATCGGCTCGGCCAAGAGCAACATCGGCCATCTGGAGGCCGCCGCCGGCATCGCCGCCCTGTGCAAGGCGATCCTGGCGCTGGAGCGCGGCACCCTGCCCGCCTCCCTTCACCTGCGGACGCCCAACCCGATGATTCCCTGGGCCTCGATCCCGGTGCGCGCCCTCGACGCCGCCTGCCCCTGGACGGACAGCGGGGACGGACGCCCGCGCCGCGCCGGCGTCAGCGCCTTCGGCATGAGTGGCACCAACGTGCATGTCGTGCTGGAGGCCGCTCCGGCCTCGCCGGCGGCGGACGTCGTTGCCACCGCACCGGCGCTGCTTCCCCTGTCCGCCCGTACGGAGGCCGACCTCGTGGCCCTGGCCCATTGCTATGCGGTGGCACTGCAGAGTGCGGATGACAGGCTGCTGCACGATCTCGCCCACACCGCGGCCTGCGGCCGGGCCGCCTTCCCCTACCGCCTGTCCGTCGCCGGCCGCAGCGCCGAAGCGGTGGCCGGGCGGCTGGCCGCCGCCATCCCGCAAGGGCGCGAACCGGCCAATGCTGTGCCGCGCATCGTCTTCGCCTTCTCCGGCCAAGGGTCGCAACAGGCCGGGGCTGGGCGCGGCCTGTTCGAGCGCGAGCCGGCCTTCCGCGATTCCCTGCACCGCGCCGAGCGGGTGCTGCGGGGCCAGTTGCCGCGTCCGCTGACCGAGCTGATGTTCGACGGCACGTCGGAGGATCTGGCTTCCACCGCCGTGACGCAGCCGGCCGTCGTCGCCTTCGGCATCGCGCTGGCCGATCTGCTGCGCAGCTGGGGGATCGTCCCGGCCGCCGTGCTCGGCCATTCGGTGGGCGAGATCGCCGCCGCCGCCGTGGCCGGGGTGTTCGATGCCGAGTCCGCGCTGACCGTCGCGGCGCGGCGGGGAACGCTGATGCAGGCGCTGCCCACCGGCGCCATGGCCGCCGCCGCCTGTGGCGCGGCGAAGGCCGAATCCGTCCTGGCCCGTGTCTCCGGCACCATCGCCGTCGCCGCCGTCAACGGACCGGAGAGCCTCACCCTGTCGGGCACGCATGAGGCGGTGGAGCAGGCGATGGCCCTGCTGCGCGGGGAGGGGGTGCGCGTCACCCGTCTGGACGTCTCCCACGCTTTCCATTCGCCGCTGATGGAGCCGATGCTGGCGGACATGGAGGCGGTCATGCGCGGCCTGCGGCTGACCGAGCCCCGGCTGCCCGTCCATTCCACCGTCACCGGCCATCGCGCCGCTCCCGGCCTGCTGTCAGACCCCGCCTATTGGGTGCGGCACGCCCGCGCGCCGGTGCGCTTCCATGATGCGCTGCAAGGCGTGCCCCTGGATGCCGGCACCGTGTTCGTCGAACTGGGCGCCCGGCCCAGCCTGGGATCGCTTGCCGCGGCCTGCCTGCCTGAGGCGCCATGGCTGGCCTGCTCCGGCGGACCGGATCCCGAGCTGCGCCTCGACGAGACTATCGGCCGGCTGTTCGAGATGGGCGCGCCGGTGTCCTGGCCGGCGGTCTTCGCCACCCGCCCCGGTCGCCGCGCCACCGCCCCCATTTACCCCTTCCAAGGTCAGACCCGCTTGCTGCCCACCGTCCGCACCAATGCCGGGGTGCCGGCCGTTCCGGTTGCCGTTCCCGACGCAGTCCCGGTTTCCACCCCCATACCTGCGGTTTCCGCATCCGGTCCGCCGCGTCGTGCAGGCATCGCCGACAGCATCCGCGGCATCCTGCGCGGCATCGCCGGTCTGGCCCCGTCGGACATCGAGCCCTCAGCCAACTGGTTCAGCCTGGGTCTGGATTCGTTGCTGATCGTCCAGTTGCAGCAGGCGCTGGGCCGCGAGTACGGCGTCGAACTGCCGCTCGCCGAAATCCTGGAGCATGGCAGCACGCTCGACGATCTGAGTGCCCTGCTGGACGCCCGCCTGCCCGTGCCTGCGGCTCCCCCGCCGGCTGCGGCCACCCCGCCCTCGCCCCCGGCCGCCGTCGTCGCCGGCAACGGTGTGGAGGCGCTGCTCGCCAAGCAGATCGACGCCATGGGGGCGCTCTTCCAGCAGCAGCTCGCCGTTCTCCAGGGGGCTGCCCTTCCCACCTCATCCCCGCCTGCGCCCGCTCCCATGCAGGCCCACGCTCCCGCCGGGACGGCACCGGCACCGGAGATCAAGGGCCTCTTCAAGCGGTTGCCCGGCAAGCGCGAGGGATGGGGGGAGGCGCAGCACGCGCACATCCGCCGACTCGCCGCCGCCTACAACGAACGCACCCGGGGCTCCAAGGAGCATGCCGCCCGCCATCGCGACGTCTACGCCAACCCGCGCGCCGTCATCGGCTTCCGGCCGGAGTGGAAGGAGCTGACCTATCCGCTCCATGTCGAGCGCGCCGACGGCCCTTACGTCTGGGATGTGGATGGCCATCGCTACGTGGACATCACCATGGGCTTCGGCGTCACGCTGGTGGGCCACAACCCGTCCTTCGTGCGCGAAGCGGTGGCGGCGGAACTGGCGACGGGCGCTCCGCTCGGCCCGCAGACGCCCAAGGCCGGCACCGTGGCGCGCCTGATCCGCGAGATGACGGGGATGGAGCGCGTCGCCTTCTTCTCCACCGGCAGCGAGGCGGTGATGGTGGCCGTCCGGCTGGCCCGCGCGGTGACCGGACGCCCGAAGATCGTGCTGTTCGTGAACTCCTACCACGGCACCTTCGACGGTGTGCTGGCAGTGGGCTGGGCGGACGGGCAGCGCGTGACCACCATGCCGGTGACCGACGGCACGCCGCAGCGCATGGTGGATGACGTCCTTGTGCTGCGCTACGGCGATCCGGAAGCGCTGGAGGTCATCCGACGCCACGCCGGAGAGCTGGCCGCCGTTCTGGTCGAGCCGGTGCAGAGCCGAGACCTCGTCGTGCAGCCGGTCGAGTTCGTGCGCGAGCTGCGCTCCCTGACCGCGGAGAAGGACATCGCCCTGATCTTCGACGAGATGATCATGGGCTTCCGCATCCATCCCGGCGGCGCCCAGCGCTATTTCGGCGTGACCGCCGACATCTGCACCTACGGCAAGATCGTCGGCGGCGGCATGCCCATCGGCGTGGTCGCCGGCAGCCGCCGCTTCATGGACGCGGTGGACGGCGGCGACTGGCGGTATGGCGACGACAGCGTGCCCCGCGCCCGCACCGCCTTCGTCGCCGGCACGTTCAACAGCCACCCGCTGACCATGGCGGCGGCGGAAGCCATGCTGCTGCACCTGAAGGCCGCCGGCCCGCAGTTGCAGGAGACGCTGAACGCCCGCACCGCGGCGATGGTGGCGGAACTGAACGCCTTCTTCGAGGCGGAGGAGGTGCCCATCCGCACCGTCCATTTCGGCTCGCTGTTCCGCTTCGACTTCGCGGCCGATACGGAGATCCTCAACTACCACCTGCTGAAGAACGGCGTCTTCGTGTGGGAGGGGCGCAACTGCTTCCTGTCCACCGCGCACAGCGACGCCGACATCGCCTTCATCATCGATGCGGTCCGCCGCGGCGTGCAGGAGATGCGCGAGGGCGGCTGGCTGCCGCCGGGCGGCGGCAATGGGGGCGGCGGGAAGCGTTCGGCGGACACGGAACCGCAGCCGATGGCGCGTGGCCAGCAGGAGATGTGGTTCCTGCTCCAGGCCCGGCGCGAGGCGACGCTGGCCTACAACGAGATGGTGGCCGTGGACCTGCGCGGACCGCTCGACCGCGCGGCGCTGCAAAAGGCGCTGGACGCCCTGGTGGCACGGCACGACACGCTGCGCACCATCGGGCTGGACGGCGAGACGTGGCGCGCGGCTCCGCCCGCTCCGCTCTCCCTGCCCGTCCACGCCGTCGCCGACAGCGACGCGGCGGTTGCCGCCTGGCTGGCGGAGGATCTGGATACCCCCTTCGACCTCGCGGCCGGACCGCCGCTGC